>CAMPHL010000274.1 GCA_946885905.1 uncultured Pseudomonadota bacterium
TTGCTCTGCGGCCCTCCGCGCTTCTCCGCGACCTCTTGCGATTCAGGTTCTGACGACCGCAGCGGAGCGTAGCGATCCGATCATCTCTGCGGCGGCCGGATGTCGCCGAAGCGCGGGACGAAGATGCCGGTCCTGCGATCCTGCAGGAAGGCCTCGAGCGTGCGCCGGACCATGGTGAAGGCGAGGTCGTCCCAGGGGATCTCGTCCTCGGTGACGAGCTTCACCTCGAGGCTCTCGATGCCGGGCGAGACGTCCGGATCGAGGAGCTGCGCGCGGAACATCATGTGGACCTGGTTGATGTGCGGGATCGAGTAGACGGTATAGAGGTCCTCGATCTCGACCTTCGCGTTGGCCTCCTCGATCGCCTCGCGCGCGGCGCCCTCGGAGGCCGACTCGTTGTTCTCCATGAAGCCCGCGGGCAGCGTCCAGAGGCCGTAGCGCGGCTCGATGGCGCGTTTGCACATGAGGATGCGATCGCCGTAGACCGGCAGGCATCCCACGACGAGCTTGGGGTTCTGGTACTGGATGTGGCCGCACTGCTCGCAAATGGCGCGAAGCAGGGAGTCGCCTTCGGGCACTTTGTGGACGACATCCGAACCGCAATGGCAGCAGTACTTGATCACGCTGGCATGCTAACATAAGCCTATGAAAATGCAGCGGAAAACCGCCTTCCTTGGGATGGTCGCCGGCCTCCTTGCCGCGGCCGGCGCGCTGGCCGCGCCCAAGTCCCTGGCAGCCTTCCGGGCCCCGGCCGTGGCGCCACTGGAAGTGACCCTGCCCGAGCCGGTCGCAAAGGCCGCGCCGCAAACGCACGGTGACGGTCCCGTTCGCGTAGGTGATGTTCGCGCGCTGCCGAAAGCCGCCCCGATGGCGCAGTGGACGCGTGTCGAAGGCGGCTACGTCGCGCGGCTTCGTGCGACGTCCACCGGCGCGCTCGGCATGCGCATCCGCCTGGACCTCGGCGCGGTCCCCGGCACCATGTTCATCCGGGCGCAAGGCAACGCCTCCCCGCGCGTCGAGACCATGGTGCTCGATCCGCTCCTCGGCCCGGACGCCTGGACGCCGTGGACCGAAGGCGAGACGCAGCTCATCGAAGTCTTCAGCGCCGTGGCGCCCGCCGAAGACGCCGTACGCGCGGGCGCGGTGCTGCACTTCACCGCCTCGCCGACGGCCAAGGCCGCGCTGTCGTGCACGCTTTCCACCGCCTGCTCCAGCGGCGATCCCGTGCTCGACAACCTCCTCGACGAGCGCAAGAGGTCGCTGATGAAGATCACGGTAGTGATCGGCAACGGCGGGTTCGTCTGCAGCGCCACCCTCATCGACACACCCCAGCGGCCGGCGGCGTACGTGCTGACCGCCAACCATTGCGCGCAGACCCAGCAGGTCACGCGCTCGATCAGCGCCTTCTGGTTCTACGAGGAATCCGCCTGCAACGGCGGCGTGCAGAGCCCCTCCGCAGTGCAGACGGCGGGCGGCATGCAGTTCGTGTTCGGTTCCTACGCCACCGACACGACGCTGCTCCTCATGAGCTCGCCGCCGCCCACCGGGGCGGTCCATGCGCCTCTCGACGTGACCAGCCTGCCGGTCGGAGCGCAGGTGGTGAGCCTCAGCCATCCCGCGGGAGATCTTTCGCGGTGGGCAGATGGCACGGTATTGGGCCAGGGACGTCCCGTCGATCTTCCCTACGGGATGTATGTCGCGACCTTCACGCGCGGGATGGTGCAGGGCGGCTCCAGCGGCTCGGGGCTCTTCACCCGCGGGGCGAACGGCCTGCAGCTCGCGGGCGTCCTCTCCCGGGGTCCGCTGGATCCGACCTGCGCGATGCCGCAGAAGATCGGCGTCTACGGGCGGATGGAAGTGGTGCACCCGCAAATCGCGCGCTACATCGGCGCGGCTCCGGGCGCCAACGACGACGTGCCCAATCGCGCCTCGGACGTCACGACGAGCGTCTCGTCCGCGCCCCTGGACAACGCCACGTCGCCCGTGACGGCGTCGGCGCGCATCGACTACCCCGGCGACATGGATGTCTTCCGCTTCTCGCTCGCCGGCAGCGCGGCCGTTTCCATCCAGTCGACGGGCGGCCAGGACCTCGTGAGCACCCTCTCGGATTTCAATGGCGTGGGCATCGCCGCCAACGACGACGCGCAGGCGCGCTCGAACGACACCGGCCTCACGCGATATCTTTCGCCGGGCGCCTATCACGTCGAGATCGCCCACTGGCAACCCGGCGGCACCGGAGCATACGGCCTCCAGTTCCGCGCCGACCGGGTCGATCGCGACAACCACACGGCGCTCTGGTGGAACCCGGCCGAGTCCGGCTGGGGGATCAACGTGAACCACCAGGGCAACATCGTCTTCGCCACGCTCTTCAGCTACGACGACCAGGGCGAGCCGATGTGGCTCGTGATGTCGCGCGGGGAAAAGCAGCTCGACGGCTCCTATTCCGGCGCGCTCTACCGCACTTCCGGGCCGCCCTTCAACGCGAGCCCGTGGCGGGCGGTCACGCCCGTGCAGGTCGGCACCATGCGCATCCAGTTCGCGGGCGCCAACACCGCATCGCTCAGCTACAGCGTCGACGGCCGCAACGTGACCAAGTCGATCACGCGCCAGGAGTTCGCGACGCTGCCGGAGTGCTCGTGGTCGCACTTCGACCGCAGCATCGAGGAGAACATGCAGGATCTCTGGTGGAACCCGGCCGAGTCGGGCTGGGGCATCAACCTCGCCCACCAGGACGAAACCGTCTTCGCCACGCTCTTCACTTACGGGATGGACGGTCGCGGCCTCTGGCTCGTGATGTCCGACGGCAAAGTCGATGCGAACGGTGACGTGGCCGGAACCCTGTATCGCACTCGCGGCCCGCGCTTCGACGCGAGCCCCTGGACGCCGATCGCGGCGACGGCGGTGGGGACGATGAGGCTCGCCTTCGAGCACGGCAACGCGGCCACGCTCACCTACACGGTCGACGGAGTGAGCGTGACCAGGCAGATCACAAGGCAGGAGTTCTCCTCGCCCAGGCCGCGGTGCGTCAACTGAAGCCGCCGGCACCCGCCGAGGCGCTGATCGAATCGATCGACCACGAGGGCGTCGGGGTCGCGCACGTCGACGGCAAGGTCGTCTTCATCGAAGGCGGCGTGACCGGCGAGCGGGTGCTCTTCACGCGCCGCAGGTCGCGCGGCAACTTCGACCTGGGCAGCGTCGTTCACGTGCTGCGCCCCAGCGCCCAGCGCGTGACGCCCCGTTGCCGTTACTTCGGCACGTGCGGCGGCTGCGCGATGCAGCACGTGGATCCCGCCGCGCAGGTGGCGGCGAAGCAGCGCGTGCTCGAGGACAACCTGGCCCGCATCGGGAAGGTGAAGCCCGGGCAGATGCTGCCGCCCGTGATGGGCCCGGCCTGGGGCTACCGCAACCGCGCCCGTCTCTCGGTGCACTACGTCGAGAAGAAGGCGGGCGTCCTCGTGGGCTTCCACGAAAGGCGCTCGAGCTTCGTGGCGGACACGTGGGGCTGCGAGGTGCTGCCGCCTCATGTGGCGTCGCTCATTCCGGCCCTGCGCGAGATGTTCACCGCGATGAAGATCCGCGATCGCGTCCCGCAGCTCGAGCTCGCCGTCGGCGAGGACGTCACCGTGTTCGTGCTGCGCCATCTCGTCCCGATACCCGAGGAAGACGCGCAGCGCATGCGCGACTTCGCCGACCGCCACGGCATCCAGTGGTGGCTCCAGCCCAAGGGGCCGGAGACCGCGCACCCCTTCCATCCGATGCAAGCGCCCGCGCTCGACTACACGCTGCCGGAGTTCGGGTTGCGGCTGGCGTACCGCCCGACCGAATTCACCCAGGTGAACGCGGGCGTGAATCGCGTGCTCGTCGGGCGCGCGGTGCGCATGCTCGATCCACGCCCGGGCGAGCGCGTGGGCGACCTCTTCTGCGGCCTGGGCAACTTCTCGTTGCCGCTCGCCGTCGGCGGCGCGGAAGTGATCGGCATCGAAGGCTCCCCGTCCCTGGTCGAGCGCGCCACCCGCAACGCCCGCGCCAACGGGCTCGAGGGACGTGCCCGCTTCATCGCGCACGACCTCTACGCCGATGCCCAGGGCGCGCTCGCCAAGCTCGGCCGCGTCGACAAGCTCCTGATCGACCCGCCCCGCGACGGCGCGGTGGAAATCTGCAAGGCGCTGCCGGACTCCGGCGCGCCTTCGCGCATCGTCTACGTCTCCTGCTCGCCTTCGACGCTCGCCCGCGATGCTGGCGTGCTGGTGAACGTGAAGGGCTATCGCCTTTCTTCCGCCGGCGTGGTCAACATGTTCCCGCACACCGGGCATGTCGAATCCATTGCGCTTTTCGAACGCTAGCTTTTCGCTCCGCTCTGGTCGTTGGAACCTGAAGCGCAAGAGCTCGCGGAGAAGCGCCGAGGGCCGCAGAG
>CAMPHL010000275.1 GCA_946885905.1 uncultured Pseudomonadota bacterium
GAGCGCGTAGTGGCGAGACGGGAAGCAGCCGCGCGTCCGAAATCCGCAGCCAGGAGGAAACGGAGAAAACCATGAAGCAGGCTGGAGCCCTGATCGCGATCCTCCTCACCGCCGGCTGTGCGGCACACGACCCCGCGGGCCACCACGCGACGGGGACTGCAGGGGCCCATGCCCACCACGGGCAGCAGAACACGCAGCCGATGGGCGAGCTGCTCGCGCTCTCTCCGCCGTCGGACTGGCGTCGCCTGGACCCCGAGAACACGCTCTACATGGAAATTCCCGCCGGACGTGTAGTGATCGAGCTGGCGCCCGAATTCGCGCCGAAGCACGTGGCGAACATCCGCACCCTCGTGCGGCAGAAGTACTTCGACGCGACGGCGATCGTGCGCTCGCACGACAACTACGTGGTGCAGTGGGCCGATCCCACGGACAAGAAGGATCTCGGTGCGGCGACCAAGAGCGTCGAAGGCGAATTCACGCGCTCCGCCGCGGGGCTCGCGTTCGACAAGCTGCCGGACCCCGACACCTATGGCGAAGCAGGATTCGCCGGCGGCTTCTGGGCGGCGCGCGATTCGGCCGACGGCCAGGCCTGGATGGTGCATTGCTACTCGACGGTCGGCGTGGGCCGTGGCAACGAGACCAACTCCGGCAGCGGCGCGAGCCTCTATGCCGTGATCGGCAGCGCCCCGAGGCTGCTCGATCGCAACATCACTGTGGTGGGCCGCGTGGTGCAGGGTATCGAGAAGCTTTCGGTGCTGCCGCGCGGAGCGGGCGCGCTCGGTTTCTACGAGAAGCCCGAGCAGCACGTGCCGATCAAGAGCGTGCGGCTTGCAGCGGACGTCCCGGTGGCCGAGCGCACCGAGCTGGAGGCACTGCGCACCGGCAGCGCCACCTTCCGCCAGATGGTCGAGAACCGCCGCAGGCGCCGGGACGACTGGTATAAAGTGCCCGCCGGGCGTGTCGATGTCTGCAACGTGCCCATCCCCATCCGCGTCGCGGTGCCCAAGGAGCCCAGATAAATGGCCGTCGAAGAGAAGGAAAAGGACAAGGTCGAGGTCAACGTCGCCGGGCAGAAGCCCGATCCGAAAGACCAGATCAGCGTCACGCGCCATCGCGCGCGCATCAACGGGAAGCAAGTCGCCTACACGGTGACGTGCGGCACGATGGTGCTCAAGGAGGAGGCCGAGAAGGAAGGCAAGAGCGAGGGCGAGAAGGCGCGCGCGCAGGTCTTTTTCATCGCCTATACGCTCGATGACGTGAAGGACCGCGCCAGGCGCCCGCTCACGTTCTCGTTCAACGGTGGGCCCGGTTCTAGCTCGGTGTGGCTGCACCTGGGCGTGCTGGGCCCGCGGCGCGTGGCCCTCGACGACGACGGCTTCGCGGCCGAAGTGCCGGGGCGGCTCGTCCCGAACGAATATTCGCTCCTCGATGCGTCCGACATCGTCTTCATCGACCCGGTCGGCACGGGCTTTTCCCGCATGGTCGAGGGCGAGAAGCTCGGCGAATACCACGAGTACCAGCGCGATCTGGAGAGCGTGGGCGCCTTCATTCGTCTTTACACCTCCCGCTACGGGCGCTGGGTGAGTCCCAAGTACCTGATCGGCGAGTCTTACGGCACGACGCGCGCCTCGGGCCTGGCCTTCCACCTGATCGAGCGCCACGCCATGTACCTGAACGGCGTGATGCTGGTCTCGTGCGCGCTCGACTTCCAGCTGCTTCTTTTCGACCACGCGAACGACCTGCCGCCCACGCTCTTCCTGCCCACGTACGCCGCGACCGCGTGGTACCACAAGCGCCTCGGAAGGGACCTGCAGAAGAAGAGCGTCGCCAAGGTCGTGGCCGAGGCCGAGGAGTTCGCCGCGGGCGAATATGCGCACGCGCTCTTCCGCGGCGCGCGCCTTCCGGCCGGCGAGCGCAAGGCGGTGGTGGCCAAGGTCGCGCGGTACACGGGACTTTCACCCGAGTACGTCGAGCGCACCGACCTGCGCGTCGATATCTTCCGTTTCTGCAAGGAGCTGCTGCGCGACCAGGGGCGCACCGTGGGGCGCCTGGACACGCGCTATACCGGCGTGGATCGGGATTCGGCCGGCGAGCGCTTCGAGTTCGACCCCGCGATGGCGGAGATCCGCGGGGCCTATTCCGCGGCCATGAACGCCTACGTCCGAGACGAGCTCAAGTTCGGCCCCGACCTGCCGTACGAAGTGAGCCGGCCGCTCTGGATGACCTGGGGCTGGAAGGACTTCTCCAACCGCTTCGCCCAGATAGGCGATTCGCTGCGAAAGGCGATGAGCGTGAACCCGCGCATGCGGGTCCTGGTCGCAAGCGGCTACTACGACCTGGCCACGCCCTACTTCGCGGCGGACTACTCGTTCGACCACCTGGGCCTGCCGCAGACGCTGCGCGGCAACCTCGAGCTCTCCTACTACGAGGCCGGCCACATGATGTACACCCACAAGCCCTCGCTCGCGAAACTCGCCGACCATTTGCGTCGCTTTGTGACCGCCTGACGGCGCTCGTTACGGTTGAAAAGCGGGCCGGCGCGTTTTGCGCCGCGATCCCCATCGGCCCTGTGGCGTGGATCACATGGGGGATTGGCACCCCATGCTAATTTTTCTACCGTGCCGCACGACCTTGCACTGCGAAGCGCCGCAGCCCTTCTCGAGGACCCGAGCCTCCAGGCCGACCTGCTGAACGCATTTCCGAGCCTGGTCTGGTGCGCGGATTCGGGCGGGCAGTGCAGCTTCGTGAACCAGGCATGGGAGGACTACACCGGGCGCACCGGCGAGAACGAGCGCGGGGTGCGGTGGATCGAAGCCATCCACCCCGGCGATCGCACCCGCGTGATCCGCGAGTGGGACGAGGCCCTGGGCCTGCGGCGCCCGCTCGAGACGCAGTACCGCCTCATGCGCGCCGATGGCCAATACGGCTGGCTCAACCATTGCGCCGTGCCGATCTACGACGAGGGCGGGCGCCTGCAGGGCTACCTCGGCGTCTGCACGGACGTGACCGAGCAGCGCTCGGCGGAGCTGCGCGCGCTCTACAACGAACGGGAGATCCGGACCCTCGCCGACAACGTCCCGGTGCTGATCGCGTACTTCGACCGCGAGGAGCTGCGCTGCCGCTTCGCCAACCGCGCGTACGCGCAGAGCTGGGGCCTGGACGAGAAGACGATCGTCGGCAAGCCCCTGCGGGAGATCATCGGCGAGGCGGGCTCGAAGGAGATCGCCCCCTATGTCGAGCGCGTGCTGGCGGGCGAGGTGGTGAACTACGAACGCGTGCTCGAGGACGCGCAAGGCAACACACGGGTCCTCGAGGTGAACCTGAAGCCGCAGCGGGCGGCCGACGGGACGCCGCTCGCGGCCTTCGTGATGATCCACGACATCACGCGCCATCGCGAGGCCGAACGGCGGATGCGCGAGAGCGAGGACCGCCTTCGGAAGTTCGCCGATGCCACGCGCTACGGCATCGTCTTCCACGAGGACGGCAAGATCACGGACTGCAACGAGGCGCTCACGGCGCTCACCGGCTACAGCGCCGAGGAGCTGATCGGCAGCGAGATCATCCAGTACGTGGTGCCCGAGCGCCGCGAGCAGGCGCTGGAGGCGGTGCGCACCGGCTACGAGCGGCCCTACGAGTCCGAGATCATCCACAAGGACGGCAGCATCGTGCCGGTCGAGTTCGAGGGCCGGCTCATGCCGATCGAGGGCAAGGTCTATCGGCTCTCGGTGGTGCGCGACATCCGGCGGCGCAAGCAGGCCGAGGCGCGCATCGACTTCCTCGCCCACCACGACCAGCTCACCGGCCTGCCAAACCGCGCGCTGCTGCGCGAGCGCCTGGAGTTCATCCTCGCCAGCGCCCGCCGGCGCGGCAATCGCGTCGCGATCCTCTTCATCGACCTGGACAACTTCAAGCTCGTGAACGACTCGCTGGGGCACGCCGCGGGCGACGAGCTGCTGAAAATGGTCGCCGCACGCCTGCCCGCCGCGCTGCGTGCCGTCGACGTGGTGTCGCGCCACGGCGGCGACGAGTTCCTCGTGGTGCTGCCGGACGTCGGCGACGAGCACTCTTCCATCCAGGTCGCCGAAAAGCTCCTCGCCGCGATCTCCGAGCCCATGCAGATCGAGGGGCAGAGCGTTTCGGTGAGCCCGTCGATCGGAATCGCCATCTACCCGAGGGACGGCGAGACTACCGAGGCGCTGATCAAGAACGCCGACGCGGCGATGTACCTCGCGAAGGAACGCGGGCGCTCGAACCATCAGTTCTTCAACAAGGGGCTCGCCGAGAGCGCGCAGCGCGCCTTCACGCTCGAGACGCGCATGCGCGAGGCGATCGGCTCGGGCGGCTTCCTGCTCCACTACCAGCCGCAGGTGCGCGTCTCCGACGGCGCGGTGACCGGCATCGAGGCGCTGATC
>CAMPHL010000276.1 GCA_946885905.1 uncultured Pseudomonadota bacterium
TGTATGTTTCCGCGCACCCCAACGCGGGGCTGCCCAACGCGATGGCGGAGTACGCCGAGCTGCCCGCCGAAACCGCGGCGTACATCCGCGAATGGGCCGAGAGCGGCTGGCTCAACATCACCGGCGGCTGCTGCGGTACCACGCCCGCGCACATCAGGGCCATCTCGGAGATGGTCTCGATATTCAAGCCGCGCATCACGCCCAAGGTGGAGCCCAGGCTGCGCCTGTCCGGCCTGGAGCCGCTCAACGTCGGCGAAGGCTCGCTCTTCGTGAACGTCGGCGAACGCACGAACGTCACCGGCTCCAAGGCTTTCGCGCGCCTCATCCTCGCGGGCGACTACGCGCAGGCGCTCTCGGTCGCGCGCCAGCAGGTCGAGAGCGGCGCGCAGGTGATCGACATCAACATGGACGAAGCGATGCTGGACTCGGCCGCCGCCATGACGCGGTTCCTCCAGCTCGTGGCCGCCGAACCCGACATCGCGCGCGTGCCGGTGATGATCGACAGCTCCAAGTGGAGCGTGATCGAGGCGGGCCTCAAGTGCGTGCAGGGCAAGGCGATCGTGAACTCGATCTCGTTGAAGGCCGGCGAGGAGGAGTTCGTGCACCAGGCGCGGCTCGCGCGCCGCTACGGCGCCGCGGTGGTCGTCATGGCCTTCGACGAGAAGGGCCAGGCCGATACGCTCAAGCGCAAGACCGGGATCTGCCAGCGCTGCTACGACATCCTGGTAAGGCAGGTGGGCTTCCCGCCCGAGGACATCATCTTCGACCCGAACATCTTCGCGGTGGCCACCGGCATCGAGGAGCACAACACCTACGGGCGCGACTACATCGAGGCCGTGGCCTGGATCCATCGCAGCCTGCCGCACGCCAAGACCTCGGGCGGCGTGTCGAACTTCTCGTTCTCCTTCCGCGGCAACGAGCCGGTGAGGGAGGCGATGCACACCGCCTTCCTGTATCACGCCACCAAGGCAGGGTTGACGATGGGCATCGTGAACGCCGGGCAGCTCGGCGTCTACGCCGAGATCCCGAAGGAGCTCCTCGAGCGCGTCGAGGACGTGATCTTCGACCGCCGCCCCGACGCGACCGAGCGCCTGGTCGATTTCGCCGAGACCTTCAAGGGCCAGAAGAAGGATGCGGTGGAGGAGCTCGCGTGGCGCAAGGGCACCGTGCAGGAGCGCCTCACGCACTCGCTGGTGAAGGGCATCACCGATTTCATCATCGAGGACACCGAGGAGGCGCGGCAGCTGTACGAGCGCCCGATCCAGGTGATCGAGGGCCCGCTCATGGACGGCATGAACGTCGTGGGCGATCTCTTCGGCTCGGGAAAGATGTTCCTGCCGCAGGTGGTCAAGTCCGCGCGCGTCATGAAGCAGTCGGTCGCCCACCTCGTGCCCTTCATCGAGGAGGAGAAGAAGAGGCTCGGCACGGTCGGCGCCAAGGCCAAGGGCAAGGTGGTGATGGCGACCGTCAAGGGCGACGTGCACGACATCGGCAAGAACATCGTGGGCGTGGTCCTGCAGTGCAACAACTTCGAGGTCGTGGACCTGGGCGTGATGGTCCCCGCCGAGCGCATCCTGGAGACCGCGAAGAAGGAGAACGCGGACATGATCGGGCTCTCGGGACTGATCACGCCCTCGCTCGAGGAGATGGCGCACTTCGCGAAGGAAATGGAGCGCCTGGGGCTCAGGCTCCCGCTGCTGATCGGAGGAGCCACCACCTCGCGAACCCACACGGCGGTGAAGATCGAGCCCAACTATTCGGGGCCCACGGTCTGGGTGCCCGATGCCTCACGCGCGGTCGGTGTCGCAAGCCAGCTTGCCAGCACCGAGGGCCAGCGCGACAACTACCTGGCCGAGATCCGCGCGGACTACGCGAAGGTGCGCGAGGCGCACGCGAAGAAGACCGGGCAGAAGAGCGTCTCGCTCGAGGCCGCGCGCGCCAACGCCGTGAAGATCGACTGGGCGGGTTACGCCCCGCCCCGGCCGGCTTGCCTGGGCCTCGCGGCGCTGAAGAACTATCCGCTCGAGAAGATCGTCGACTTCATCGACTGGGGCCCGTTCTTCCAGGCCTGGGACCTGGCCGGCAAGTATCCGGACATTCTCCGCGACCCGGTCGTGGGAGAGGCGGCGCGCAACGTACAGGCCGAAGGGCGCGCGATGCTCGATCGCATCGTGAAGGGGCGCTGGCTCACCGCGAGCGGCGTCTATGGCCTCTGGGCCGCCAACGCGGTGGGCGACGACATCGAGATCTACGCCGACGAGAAGCGCGAGCGGGTGCTCGCGACCTGGCACAACCTGCGCCAGCAGAACCAGAAGCCGCAAGGCAACCCGA
Source organism: uncultured Pseudomonadota bacterium (assembly GCA_946885905.1). The sequence continues at coordinate 2,332 of CAMPHL010000276.1, forward strand.
ACCAGTGCCTGGCCGACTTCGTGGCGCCGAAAGATTCGGGTGTGGCCGACTACGTAGGGGCGTTCGCCGTCACCGCCGGGCTCGGCATCGAGGAGAAGCTCGCCGAATTCCAGGCGAAGAACGACGACTACGGCGCGATCATGCTGAAAGCGCTGGCCGACCGGCTCGCCGAGGCGTTCGCCGAGCACCTGCACCACCGCGTGCGCACCGAGTTCTGGGGCTATGCCGCCGACGAGAAGCTCTCGAGCCAGGAGCTCATCGCCGAGAAGTATCGCGGCATCCGTCCGGCGCCCGGGTATCCGGCGTGCCCCGACCACACCGAGAAGGCCGACCTCTTCCGCCTGCTGGCTGCCGACCGCAACGCGGGCATCACGCTCACCGAGTCGTTCGCGATGCTGCCCACGGCGGCGGTGAGCGGCTTCTACCTCTCGCATCCGGACTCGCGCTACTTCGCGATCGGCAAGGTCGAGCGCGACCAGGTGGCCGACTACGCGCACCGCAAGGGCATGGACATCGCGGCGATGGAGCGCTGGCTCGCGCCGATCCTGAACTACTGAATGAGGGGAGCACGGTCGAGCGCCCCGGCGCGGAAGCCCGGTCCATTCACAGAGGTAGCACACGCGCCGGGTCCGGCCGGCGCGCGAACTCCATGAAATCCTCGGCGAGGCGTTCGCTCTCGCCGATCGCCGTGCGCCATGCGGCCTTGCGCGCGGCGTCGTCCTTCACGTAGCGCGCGAAGTCCTTCCGGTCCGGAAGCTTGGCATTGGGCAGCTTCGCGATGTACTCCGTCGAAGGCGCCACGACGACCACATTGTCCAGCCACTGTCCTCGCGCGCGCCGCCACGGCATTCCCTTGTCGAGCCAACCGGGGATGATGCGGTCGGTGAAATGCGGATAGAGCACGATGCCTTCGGCGTGGTGGTAAGGCAGGTGCAGGTGGTAGTCGATGATGCCGCCGTCCCAGTACACGCCTGCGGGCGCGTGCGCGATGTTGAGTACGCCCTCGAGCACCATCGGGATCGATGCCGAAGCAAGGAGCGCATCGCCGAGGTTCTCCGGGCGCAGCGTCACCATGTGGGTGTGGAACGCGTCGAAGCGCAGCGGCGGCGCAGCCGCCGCGGCGAGGCCGCCCACCGCCATGAACGGCGGCCGGTCGCGCGCGTCGAGGAACACCGTGCGGTCGATGAAGCGCGCCAGGTGGCGCCGGCCGATCGCGTTCGCCAGAGCCGCGAGGCCGAAGCCCAGCGAAGTGTGCAGCGACGAGTCGCGCGTGAGCGGCCAGCGTCCGCGCACGGTGAGGATGTGAAGCCGGTGCCACTCGTTCCCGAGCACTTCCGACTCGCGGCCGCGAAAGAGCGTCCCGAGCATCTCGCGCGCCGCCTGCGAGACGAAGCGCCGGCTGGGCCGCGGCGGATACGACTGCTCGGTGTAGAGGCGGGCGAATTCGGCCAGCGCCTTCACGGGATCGGGGCAGCACGCGGCGGCGAAGCGCCAGGCGCCGATGGACGATCCGATGAGGTGGCGCACGCGCGGCGCGGAAGGCAGCCACTCACCCAGGATGGCGCGGTCCAGGCCCGCGATGCCGAGCCCCTTCGGCCCGCCCGCAGCGCCGGGGACGATCTCCACCATCGCGGGATCGAGGCCGTGGCTGCGGATCTTCTCGAGCGCGCGCGGGCCGGCGCGGATCGTGAGGGCGGTTGGCATTCGCTTAATATGCCAACTCCCAATACGCCTTGCATCCATGTCGCGACTCTTTTCACCGTTCACGCTGCGCTCCGTGACTTTTCCCAACCGCGTCTTCGTCTCGCCGATGTGCCAGTACTCCTCCGAGGAAGGCATGCCGAACGAATGGCATTTCGTTCACCTCGGCAGCCGCGCGGTAGGCGGCGCGGGCCTCGTGTGCGTGGAGGCCGCGGGCGTGTCGCCCGAAGGACGCATCACGCCGTGGGACGCCGGCATCTGGTCCGAGGCGCATTCGCGCGCATGGAAGCCGATCGCCGATTTCATCCGCGCGCGCGGCTCAGTCCCGGCGATCCAGATCGCGCACGCGGGCCGCAAGGC
>CAMPHL010000277.1 GCA_946885905.1 uncultured Pseudomonadota bacterium
CAAGTGCGCTACCAGACTGCGCTACACCCCGCGATGAAGTACGTCCATCGCGGGGAATTTTACCCCGAGGGGCGCCCGCCCGTCCGGCTTACTGCGAGGCGGACTCGGCCGCGGGAGGCGCGGGCTCCTCGCGCCGGGCCGGCGGATCGAGCAGCGCCTTGCGCGACAGGCGCACGCGGCCCTTGTCGTCGGCTTCGAGCACCTTCACCTTCACGACCTGGCCTTCCTTGAGGTAGTCCGACACCTCGTTCACGCGCTCGTGGGCGATCTGTGAGATGTGGAGCAGCCCGTCCTTGCCCGGCAGCAGCTGCACGATCGCGCCGAAGTCCAGCAGGCGCAGCACGGGACCTTCGTACACCTTGCCCACCTCGACCTCGGCGGTGATCGCGCGGATGCGGTTCATCGCGTCCTCGCCGGCCTCGGCCGAAAGGCAGGCGATGGAAATCGTGCCGTCGTCCTCGATGTCGATCGTGGTGCCGGTCTCGCGGGTGAGCGCCTGGATGACGCTGCCGCCCTTGCCGATCACCTCGCGGATCTTGTCGGGGTTGATCTTCATCTTGATGATGCGCGGCGCATAGTTCGACATTTCCTGGCGCGGCCCCGGCACGGCCTGCTTCATGATGCCGAGGATGTGCAGGCGGCCTTCCCTGGCCTGGTCCAGGGCGACCTTCATGATCTCCTTGGTGATGCTGGTGATCTTGATGTCCATCTGGAGCGCGGTGATGCCGCGCTCGCTGCCGGCCACCTTGAAGTCCATGTCGCCAAGGTGGTCCTCGTCGCCGAGGATGTCGGTGAGGACGGCGAAGCGGCCTCCGTCCTTGATGAGCCCCATGGCGATTCCCGCCACGTGGCCCTTGAGCGGAACGCCCGCGTCCATGAGCGAGAGGCACCCGCCGCAAACCGTGGCCATCGAGGACGAGCCGTTCGACTCGGTGATCTCCGAGACCACGCGCAGCGTGTAGCCGAACTCCTCCTTCGAGGGGAGCACGGCGAGCAGCGCCCGCTTCGCGAGGCGGCCGTGACCGATCTCACGGCGCTTTGGGGAGCCCACGCGGCCGGTCTCGCCGGTCGAGAAGGGGGGGAAGTTGTAGTGCAGCATGAAGCGCTCGGTGTACTCGCCCTGCAGCGCATCGATGCGTTGCTCGTCCTGCCCGGTCCCGAGCGTCGTCGTCACGATCGACTGGGTCTCGCCGCGGGTGAAGAGCACGGAGCCGTGCACGCGGGGCAGCAGCGTGGGGCGGATCGAGATCGGACGCACGGTGCGCGTGTTGCGCCCGTCGATGCGCGGCTCGCCGTTCAGGATCTGGCTGCGCACGATCTTCGCTTCCATGTCGTGCAGGATGCCACGCACGACGTTGGCGTCCGCCGGGTTGTCCTCGACGTTCACGAAGGCTTCCTTCACCTTCGCGTGGATCTCGTCGAGCTTCTGCGAGCGCGCAGCCTTCGACTTGAGGCGATAAGCCTCGTTGAAGTCGGCCTCGGCGAGCGCGCGGATCTTCTCGATCAGCACCTCGTCCTTGGGCGCCTGCTCCCAGTCCCAGTCGTCCTTGCCGCCCTCGTCGGCGAGCTCGTTGATGGCGTCGATCGCGGCCTGCATCTGCTCGTGGCCGAAGACCACGGCGCCCAGCATCACTTCCTCGGGCAACTCGTGGGCCTCGGACTCGACCATCAGCACGCCCTGGTCGGTGCCGGCCACGACGAGGTTCAGCTTCGAGGTCTCGAGCTCGGTCTTGGTCGGGTTGAGGATGTACTCGCCGTCGATGTAGCCCACGCGCGCCGCGCCGATGGGGCCCTCGAAGGGGATGCCCGAAAGGGTGACCGCAGCCGAGGCGCCGATCAGCGCGGGGATGTCGGAGTCGACCTCGGGGTTGATGGACAGCACCGTGGCGATCACCTGCACCTCGTTGTAGAACCCGTCCGGGAAGAGCGGACGCAGCGGCCGGTCGATCAGGCGCGAGGTGAGGACCTCCTTCTCGGAGGGACGGCCCTCGCGCTTGAAGAAGCCGCCCGGAATGCGGCCCGCGGCGTACGTCTTTTCCTGATAATCGACCGTCAGGGGGAAGAAGTCCTGCCCCGGCTTCACGTCCTTGCGACCCACGCAGGTCACCAGCACGACGGTGTCGTCCATGGTCACGAGCACGGCGCCGTCTGCCTGGCGAGCGATCTCGCCGGTCTCGAGCGTCACCTGGTGGCGCCCGAAGTTGAATGTCTTCTTGATGGATCTCACGGTGTCTTCCTGTTCATCGGGAACGCGCCGCCGCCGGAAGTGCGCCGGGGCTCGCGCGGGGGTGGAAGGGCCCGAAAAAGCGAAAACCCCGCGAGCGCTCCTCGGGAGGCATCGCGGGGTGTCCGGGGTATCGGGTGCCTTACTTGCGCAGGCCGAGGCGCTCGATCAACGAGCGGTACGCCTCGACATTGCTGCGCTTGAGGTAGTCGAGCAGGCTGCGGCGCTGGCTCACCAGCCTGAGCAGGCCGCGGCGCGAATGGAAATCCTTGACGTGCGTCTTGAAGTGCTCGGTGAGCATGTTGATGCGCTCGGTGAGCAGGGCGACCTGGACCTCGGGTGAGCCGGTGTCGGCATTGGCGCGCTGGTACTGCGAAACGATGCGCGCCTTGTCAGCGGTGGTGACGGACATGGGTTTTGCTCTCCAACTCTCGCGGTATTTTCGGCGTCTCGGGAAACAGCGATTTTAGCGCGAAACCGACCACAAACTCAAGGAAAATCAGGGAGCTTTCGCCACCGCATCGAACGCCATCAGCCGCAGCGGCGCGAGCTTCTGTCCCGTCCCGGATGCCACCCCGAGGAAGCTTCCCGCGGGACCGAAGACCGCGACCTCGCCCGCGCGGATGCCGGCGGCCGCAATTTCCTGCCCCTGGCTGAAGCGAAGCCCTTCGGCCGCATCGCACTCACGACGCGGAAGGCCTTGGACGAGAGTCTCCACGGGCAGCAGGCGCGAGCGCGCCGCCGTTCCCTCGGACTCGAGCACCTGGAGGCTCGTGGCCTGCTCCAGGCGCAATGGCCCGACCGCGGTACGTCGCAGGCCCGTGAGGTAGGCCCCCGTCCCGAGCGCCCGCCCAAAGTCCACCGCCAGGGTACGCACGTAGGTCCCCTTGGAGCATGCGACGGAAACGACGAGCTCGTCGTCCGAGAAGGCTTCACGGCGCAGCTCCGAGATCTCGATCCGGCGCGCGCCGCGTTCGACCTCCACGCCCTCGCGGGCCAGCTCGTACAGGCGTTTCCCGCCGACCCGCACGGCTGAATACATGGGGGGAACCTGGTCGCGAACGCCCACGAAATCAGCCAGAACCTCGTCGATCAAAGCCACGTCCAGCGAAACCGGAACCCGCGCGATCTCGATTCCCTCGGTGTCCCCCGTCGTCGTCTCGACACCCAGGCGAAGTGTGGCGAGATAGCGTTTGTTCGCGTCCAGCAGGAAGCGCGAGAACTTGGTCGCTTCCCCGAAAACCAGGGGAAGGAGCCCGGTCGCGAACGGGTCGAGGGTGCCGGTATGGCCGGCCTTGCGCGCCTGGAGGAATCGCTTGGCGCGTGCGAGCGCCTGGGTGGATGAATAACCCTCGGGCTTGTCGAGCAGCAGCACGCCGTGCGGTTGCGCCGCCGGCATGTCTCAGGCGCCGGGCTTGCGCCGCCGGGGCTTGGGCCGGGGAGCGACCGCTTCGTCGATCAGTCGCGCGAGGCGCACCCCGCGCTCGACCGATTCGTCGAACTCGAAGTGCAGTTCCGGCACCTTGCGGATCGTGAGCTGGTGGGCCAGCGCGCTGCGCAGGAACCCCGCGGCGTTGGCGAGGCCCCGGCCCGCGGCCTCGGCGTCGTGTTCAGCCCCGAGCACCGTGAAGAACACCTTCGCGTGCGATTGGTCCCCGGAAAGCTCGACGCCGGTGAGGGTCACCAGGCCCACGCGGGGGTCGCGGACCTCGAGGCGAATCAGTTCCGCGAGGCTCCTCTGGATCTGGTCGGCGATGCGAGCGCTGCGGGCGCTGCTCATGGCTCGTGCCCGCGGCCCCTTACGCGATCGTGCGAGCGACCTCGACGACCTCGAAGACCTCGACCTGGTCCCCGACCTGGACGTCGTTGAAGCCCTTGATCGACAGGCCGCACTCGAAGCCGGCCTTGACCTCGCGCACGTCCTCCTTGAACCGCTTGAGCGAGTCGAGCTCGCCCGTGTGCACCACCACGCCGGCGCGAACGATCCGCACCGCGGCGCCTCGGCGCACGACGCCCTCGGTCACCATGCAGCCGGCCACCGTACCCACCCTGGAAATCTTGAAGACGTTGCGCACCTCGACCATGCCGAGCACGGTTTCCTTGCGCTCGGGTGCGAGCATGCCGTTGATCGCCGCCTTAACGTCGTCGAC
>CAMPHL010000278.1 GCA_946885905.1 uncultured Pseudomonadota bacterium
CGAGGGCGGCCGCACCGTCGGCGCCGGCGTCGTTTCGAAGATCCTGGAGTAGACGCCATGGCCCAAGCACTCGCCAAGCAGAAGATCCGCATCCGCCTCAAGGCTTTCGACTACAAGCTGATCGACCAGTCGGCCCTCGAGATCGTCGAGACAGCCAAGCGCACCGGCGCCGTGGTGAAGGGTCCGGTCCCGATGCCCACCCGCATCGAGCGCTTCGACATCCTGCGCTCGCCGCACAAGAACAAGACCTCGCGCGACCAGTTCGAGATCCGCACCCACCTGCGCCTGATGGACATCATCGAGCCCACCGACAAGACCGTCGATGCGCTGATGAAGCTGGACCTTCCGGCGGGCGTGGACGTGGAAATCAAGCTTTAAACGGGCCTTGGGGTCGCAGCCCCAAGCTCCTGTATAATTGACCGTTTTACCGCGTCGACCGCCAGCGGTCGTCTCGGAAGGTGAAGGGCCCGCCAATTGCAGCGGGCAGCCCCGGCGGATTGATCGGCTCCGTCCGCTCGCCGCGGCCCAACACGAAAGGGAAAAGAGATGAGTCTCGGTCTCGTCGGCCGCAAGGTCGGCATGATGCGCATCTTCAAGGACGACGGCACCACCGTCCCCGTGACGGTGCTCGACTGCAGCGGCAATCGCGTCGCGCAGGTGAAGACCCAGGAAGCCGACGGCTACGTGGCCGTCCAGGTCGCGTTCGGCAAGCGCCGCGCCACCCGGGTCACCAAGGCGATGGCCGGCCACTTCGCCAAAGCCGGCGTCGAAGCGGGCTCGGAGCTCCGCGAGTTCCGCGTGGCCGCGGACGATGCCAAGGACCTCAAGGCGGGCTCGGAGCTCAAGGTCGACATGTTCGCCGCCGGCCAGAAGGTCGACGTTTCGGGCGTGTCCATCGGCAAGGGATACGCCGGCGTGATCAAGCGCTACCATTTCTCCTCCAACCGCGCCTCGCACGGCAATTCGGTTTCCACCAACGCCCCCGGCTCGATCGGCATGGCGCAGGACCCGGGCCGCGTTTTCCCGGGCAAGCGCATGTCCGGGCACCTCGGCAACGTGAAGCGCACCGTGCAACTGCTCGAGATCGCACGGGTGGATGCCGAGCGCTCGCTCCTCATGGTGAAAGGCTCCGTTCCCGGCGCCAAGAACAGCGCCGTGGTGGTGTTCCCGAGCGTCAAGGCGCCCAAGGCGGCGAAGGGAGCCAAATAATGGAACTCAAGGTCATCAACGAGAAGGGCGAGGCGCAAAAGTCGGTCGACGCCTCGGAAACCCTCTTCGGCCGCGAATTCAACGAAGCGCTGGTGCACCAGGTCGTCGTGGCTTACCACGCCAACGGCCGCCAGGGCACACGCGCCCAGAAGACCCGCTCCGAGGTGCGCCACTCGACCAAGAAGCCTTGGCGCCAGAAGGGCACCGGGCGCGCGCGCGCGGGCATGACGGCGAGCCCCTTGTGGCGCGGAGGCGGCCGCATCTTCCCGAACAAGCCCGACGAGAACTTCACCCAGAAGCTCAATCGCAAGATGTATCGCGCGGGCATGGCCTCGATCCTCTCGCAGCTCGTGCGCGAGGAGCGCCTGTCCGTGGTCGAGGCGCTCACGCTGGAGCAGCCCAAGACCAAGCTGCTCGCCGGCAAGCTTGCCGCGATGGGCCTCGCCGAAGTGCTGATCCTCACCGACAAGGTGGACGAGAACCTGTTGCTCTCGGCGCGCAACCTGCCCAACGTCATGGTGCTGGAAGCCCGCCATGCGGACCCCGTGAGCCTCATGCGCTTCGAGCGCGTGCTGGTGACACGGGCCGCGGTCAAGTCCCTCGAGGAGGCCCTGGCATGAACCAGGAAAGACTGATGAAGGTGATCGTGGCGCCGGTGATCTCGGAGAAGGCCACGCTGGTGGGCGAAACGCGCCGCCAGGTGGTGTTCGAGGTCATCCCGGATGCCACGAAGGCGGAGATCAAAGCCGCGGTGGAGCTGCTCTTCAAGGAGCAGAAGGTCGAGGTGGCCGCCGTCAACGTCGTGAACGTCAAGGGCAAGGAAAAGCGCCATGGGCGCTTCGTCGGTCGCCGCAAGTCGGTGAAGAAGGCCTACGTGAGCCTGAAGGGCGAGGGCGACATCAACTTCGTGGAAGGAGTGGCCTGACATGGCGCTCGTAAAGACAAAACCGACGTCGGCGGGACGCCGCTCCATGGTGAAGGTCGTCAATGCCGACCTGCACAAGGGCGCGCCGTACGCTCCGCTCGTCGAGGCGCTGCACAAGCGCGCCGGCCGCAACTCCATGGGCAACATCACCACGCGCCACCAGGGCGGCGGGCACAAGCACCACTACCGCATCGTGGACTTCCGCCGCGACAAGGACGGGATTCCGGCCACGGTGGAGCGCCTCGAGTACGACCCGAACCGCAGCGCCAACATCGCGCTGCTGTGCTACGCCGACGGCGAGCGTCGTTACATGATCGCCCCCAAGGGCCTCACGGTCGGGCAGAAGGTGGAGAGCGGGTCGGAAGCTGCGATCAAGGCCGGCAACGCGCTGCCGTTGCGCAACATCCCGGTCGGCACCACGGTGCACTGCGTCGAGATGATGCCCGGCAAGGGCGCACAGATCGCGCGCGCCGCGGGAGCCGGCGTGCAGCTGCTCGCCCGCGAGGGTGAATACGCGCAGTTGCGCATGCGCTCGGGCGAGATCCGCCGCGTGCACGTGAACTGCAAGGCCACGGTGGGCGAGGTGGGCAACGAGGAGCACAACCTGCGCCAGATCGGCAAGGCCGGCGCCAACCGATGGCGCGGCATCCGCCCGACGGTGCGCGGCGAGACCATGAACCCGGTCGACCACCCGCTGGGCGGCCGCACGCGCGGCAACCGCCACCCGGTCTCGCCCTGGGGGCAGCCCGCCAAGGGCAAGAAGACCCGCGTCAACAAGCGCACGCAGGTGATGATCGTGCGCAGCCGCCACAAGAAGGCGTAAGGGACAACCATGGCTCGTTCGATCAAGAAGGGCCCGTTCGTCGACGGGCATCTCATGAAGAAAGTCGAGGCCGCCCAGGCCGCGAAGGACAAGCGCCCGATCAAGACCTGGTCGCGCCGTTCCACGGTGCTGCCGGACTTCGTCGGCCTCACGATCGCGGTCCATAACGGCAAGCAGCACATTCCCGTGTACGTGACCGAGAACATGGTCGGCCACAAGCTCGGCGAGTTTGCGCTGACGCGCACCTTCAAGGGGCACTCGGCCGACAAGAAGGTCGCCGCGCCCGCGGCCGCCCCCGCGAAGAAGTAAGGGAGAGACGCGATGCAAGTTCAAGCCAAGCTGTACGGAGTCAGGCTCTCGGCCCAGAAGGGACGCCTCGTGGCCGACCTGGTGCGCGGGCAGCCGATCGCCTCCGCCCTGAACATCCTCAGCTTCACGCCGAAGAAGGGGGCCAGGATAATCAAGAAGGTCCTCGAGAGCGCGATCGCGAACGCCGAGCACAACAACGGCGCCGATATAGACGAGCTCAAGGTGACCACGATCTACGTCGAGAAGGGGCCCGTGCTCAAGCGCTTCCATGCGCGCGCCAAGGGCCGCGGCAACCGCATCGTCAAGCCCACCTGCCACGTGTTCCTCACGGTCGGCGACGGGAAAAAGGACTAGCCATGGGACAGAAGATCAACCCGGTCGGGTTCCGCCTGTCGGTGAACCGCAACTGGGGCTCCAAGTGGTTCGCCAACTCCAAGAACTTTCCGGCGATGCTCGCCGAGGACGTGAAGGTGCGCGAGTACCTCAAGAAGAAGCTCTCGCACGCCGCGGTGGGCCGGGTGGTGATCGAGCGCCCGGCGAAGAACGCCCGCTTCACCATCTTCTCGGCGCGCCCCGGCGTGGTGATCGGGAAGAAGGGCGAGGACATCGAAGGCCTGCGCAACGCCCTGCAGCGCCTGATGGGCGTGCCGGTGCACGTGAACATCGAGGAGATCAGGAAGCCGGAGCTCGACGCCCAGCTGATCGCCGATTCGATCACCAGCCAGCTCGAGAAGCGCGTGATGTTCCGCCGCGCGATGAAGCGCGCGATGCAGAACGCCATGCGCCTGGGCGCGCAGGGCATCAAGATCATGTCCTCCGGCCGCCTGAACGGCATCGAGATCGCCCGCACCGAGTGGTATCGCGAAGGCCGTGTGCCGCTGCACACTCTGCGCGCGGACATCGACTACGGCTTCTCCGAAGCCAAGACCACCTACGGCGTCATCGGCGTCAAGGTCTGGGTCTACAAGGGCGACACCCTGGGCCGCAGCGATGCGCCCTCGCTGGACAGCACGCCGCGCCCCGAGGGCGAGGAGCGCCGTCCGCGCGGTCCGCGCCGTGACGGTGACCGTCGTGGCGGCCCCGGTGGCGATCGCCGTGGCGGTC
>CAMPHL010000279.1 GCA_946885905.1 uncultured Pseudomonadota bacterium
CGGTGGTATCCCATGGGGATGATCGCCACGGCGAAGGGCGCCATCGGATCGGGCCAGATGATGCCGCGCTCGTCGTGGTTCTGCTCGATTGCGGCGGCGACGATGCGCGTGATGCCGATCCCGTAACAGCCCATCTCGACCGGCACTTCCTCGCCCTTGGCGTTCACCACGTTCGCGCCCATCTTCGCGGAGTACGCGGTGCGCAGCTGGAATACGTGGCCGACCTCGATGCCGCGCGCGATCTCGAGCGTTCCCCTGCCGTCGGGCGAGGGATCCCCGGCGACCACGTTGCGGATGTCGGCCACCTCCGGCTCGGGCAGGTCGCGGCCGAAGTTCACGCCCGTCAGGTGAAAGCCGTCCTCGTTCGCGCCGGTGCAGAAGTCGCTCATCGCCGCCACGGTGCGGTCGGCAACGATGCGGACGTCGTGGCCGACGGGGCCGAGCGAGCCGGGGTTGGCCTTCAGCCGCGCGCGGATCTCGGCCTCGGTGGCGAAGCGGAAGGGCTTGAGGCCGGCTACCTTCGAGGTCTTGACCTCGTTCAGCATGTGGTCGCCGCGCACGAGCAGCATCGCCATCTCGGCGGGTTTGCCGGCCTGGTCTTCTCCCGGCGCTTCGCCACCACGCTCGTGCACGACCACGATCGACTTCACCGTCTTCTCGATGGGCAGCTTCAGGAATTCGGACACCTCCTCGCAGGTGTGCTTGCCGGGCGTGGCCACCTTCCTCCCCGGTTCGCTCGCCGCGCCGCGCGGGGCCTTCGGCGCGAGCGCCTCGGCGAGCTCCACGTTGGCCGCGTAGTCGGAGCCGGTCGAGTAGGCGATCGCGTCCTCGCCCGAGCCCGCGAGGACCTGGAACTCGTGCGAGCCCGTTCCGCCGATCTCGCCCGAGTCGGCCGCGACCGCGCGGAACCCGAGCCCCAGGCGCGTGAAGATGCGGCCATAGGCGTCGTACATCGCCTTGTAGCTCTTCTGCAGCCCCTCGAAGTCGACGTCGAACGAGTACGCGTCCTTCATCGAGAACTCGCGCGCGCGCATGACGCCGAAGCGCGGCCGGATCTCGTCGCGGAACTTGGTCTGGATCTGGTAGAAGTTCACCGGCAACTGGCGGTAGCTGCGGATCTCCTTGCGCGCGATGTCGCAGAGGACCTCTTCCGCCGTCGGCGCGTAGCAGAACTCGCGCTCCGCCCGGTCCTTGATGCGCAGCATCATCGGGCCGTAGAGAGCCCAGCGGCCGGTCTCCTGCCACAGTTCCGCCGGCTGGATCGGGGGGGCCAGCATCTCCAGCGCACCGGCGCGGTTCATTTCCTCCCGGACGACCGCCTCGACCCGGCGGACGACGCGCAGGCCCAGCGGCATCCAGGTGTACAGGCCGCTGCCCAGGCGCCGGATCATCCCCGCACGCATCATGAGCTTATGGCTGGCGAGCTCGGCCTCCTGGGGGGCCTCCTTCAGCGTGGCGAGGTAGTAACGGCTGGCGCGCATTCGTGTCTTTTTGAAGTTAAATCATCGGGTTAACGCAATCCATTGTACACGGCCAAGCCCGGACGGCAGGTGGCGGGCGCCGGCAAACTGTGGAAAAATGGTCTCAACTCAACGATTCAGATGGTGGACGCCATGATCGACCGGGACGGATACCGGCCAAACGTCGCCATCGTGCTGGTCAACAGCCGCAACCAGGTCTTCTGGGGCAAGAGGGTCAAGGAACATGCCTGGCAGTTCCCGCAGGGCGGGATCAAGCCGGGCGAGAGCCCCGAGGAGGCGATGTACCGCGAGCTGAATGAGGAGACGGGCCTCGCACCGCAGCACGTCCGCATCCTCGGCCGCACGCGCGACTGGCTTCACTACGACGTGCCCACCCACTGGGTGAAGCGCGAATGGCGCGGGACGTACAAGGGCCAGAAGCAGATCTGGTTCCTGCTGCGCCTGGTGGGCCGCGACTGCGACATCAGCCTGCGCGCGAGCGGGCATCCCGAGTTCGACGCGTGGCGCTGGCACGAGTACTGGGTGCCGCTGGAGTCGGTCATCGACTTCAAGCGCGAGGCGTATCGGCTGGGCCTCGAGCAGCTCGCCGGCTACCTGGAAGTCACGCCGCGCACCGTCGGCCTTTCGCCCTACGGCCGCCGCCGCAAGCGTCCGCGCGCGACCCGTCCGGCCGAGACCGAGCTCCTGGTGCAGGGCGTGGCCCCGGTCGCCGGGACCGAGGCCTAGGGCAGCGCAGCCGCTAGAAGCCGCGGGTGGTCGAGGGAATGGCGAGGCCGGCCACGATCGCCATGACCACCATCAGCACGACGGCCACCAGCAGCACGACCACGGTGTAGGGCACCGTGTTCTGCTCGGGCACGTCCATGAGCGGGGCGAGCCCGGAATAGAGCAGCCACAGCGAATAGAGCCCGCCGAGGATCGCGAGGACCGCGAGCGCGGGCAGGATGTAGAACGCGCCGCCCAGCCACCAGGCCGTGGGAAAGAACGCCGACACCTTCAGCGCCTGCATGAAGTTCTTCTCGCCGCCGAACTTGGGCGCGAGCGCGTCGATCACGAGCGCCATCACGTACACGGAAGCGAGCCCGAGCAGGTAGGAAAGCACGAGGTTGGCGAGGCCCGCGCTGATCGGGATGCGGTAGGCGGGCCCCATGCCGCGGTACCCGATGACCGAGAAGCCGAGGAACCAGCCGACGGCGGGGATCGCCGAGAGGATCATCACGTACTTCGTGTAGAGGTCGACCACCGTGTGCGTCTCGCCCTTGATGACGCTCCACTCCTCGCTCGGCGTGAGCAGGAGCTTCTTGACGCGCTCGACCAGGTTCATGGCGGCTCCGGTTGCGAGGACCGCGAGAGTATAAGCTCCTCGATCCGCACGACGATGCGCCGTCTTTGCTCCTGCGGCGACCAGGCGCGGTAGCGCTGCGCGAACGTACGCGCATTCGCGAGGTAGCGCGGATCCCCGGTCATCGCGGCTACGCCCGTGCGCACGCTCGCGGCATTCGCGCTCATCGGAATCCAGCCTCCCGCGCCGAGCGCTTCGAGCCGGCGGGCGCTCAGGTATTGCTCGTATTGCGTCGGGAATGCGAGCACGGGCACGCCCGAGGCGACCGCGCCTCCCGCGATCTCCCCGCCATGGCACACGACCAGGTCGCAGCGCGGCAGCAGCAGGTCGAGCCGCACGGGGCGGTCGAGGACGTGGCGGCCGCGCCCGGCGAGCCGCCCCCGGCGCGCGGCGTCGAGCCCGGGTATGTAGGCGATCACCCGATGCGGGCTGGCCGCCAGCGCATCGATGAGCGCGTCGAGCTGCGGCAGGGTCCGTTGCACATAGACGAGGACGCGCTTGTCGCCACCCTCGGGCCAATCCATCGGGTTGCCCAGGTCGTTGCGCAGGCGCGGCCCCCAATATCCCGAGAGCGGACGCGTCGTGTAATGGTCCAGCTCGGGGAAGGTGCAGAGGAAATCCTCGTCGGCGCGGAATGCATCGGCCAGGCGCGCGAGCGGTGCCGCGCCCGTGCCGAGCAGCGCCGCATTGGCGTGCGCGAGCGCTTGCGCGTCGGAGGCCGCCAAGCGCGCCGCGTCAACGGGCGCATCGATGCGGAATGCCGGCAGCGGCGACATCTGCGGGGGATTGAAGAAGCCGTTGCCGTACGAGGCGCGCGCGATCCCGAGCGAGCCGGCGGCGAGCAGTGCCGTGGGTGCGAAATCCGCCACGAGGAGGTCCGTTCGCGCGCGTGCCAGCAGCGTGCGCCACCCCGCCACCAACGCCTTCAATTCACGCGGGTCGCGCCAACCACAGCCGAGGACCACGTCCGCGTAGCTCAGCGGCACTTCGCCCGCCTCGCGGGAGCAACGTGGCGCCTGCAGGACCTCGTAGCCCTTCGATTCCGGAATGAGCGACAAGGGCTTCAACTCGCGCAGCATCAGCGTGATCGAATGGCCGCGCGCATGCAACGCGCGTGCGAGCCCGGCGCACGACAGGACGTGACCGATCGAGTTGCCGAGCTCCCAGGCGAAGGCGATGCGCGCCATCGTTTTCAGCTTTCCATCAATCGCGCGATGTGTGCGCCGGCGCTCGCGGGCACCCGTGTGGCCAGCGCTTGCGATACCGGACGGGCTGCTTGTCCGAGGGACGAATCCGCCACGGCGGACTCGAGCCACGCCCTCGCATCGACGTTCACGGCATCCGGCTCGAGCACCTTGGCGATGCCCGCCTCCCGCGCGCGGCGCGACACCAGGTACTGCTCGAGGTGCAGGGGCAGCAAGGCCTGGGGCACGCCGTGCCGCATCGCGGCGGCGACGATGCCCGGTCCGCCGTGGCTCACGCACAGGTCGGCGCTCGCGAGCAGCTCCAGGGCGACCGGCGCCGGG
>CAMPHL010000280.1 GCA_946885905.1 uncultured Pseudomonadota bacterium
GGCGGCAAGTCCTTCGGCGGCCGCATGACCTCGCAGGCGCAAGCGGCCGAGCCGCTCGCCGGCGTTCGTGGCCTCGCATTCCTCGGATTCCCGCTGCATGCCGCAGGCCAACCCGGCGACGCGCGCGCGAAGCACCTCGCGCAGGTACAGGTGCCGATGCTGTTCCTGCAGGGCACCCGTGATGCGCTGGCGGACGCCGCGCTCATGGCCTCGCTCTGCGAGCACCTCGGGAAGAACGCGACGCTCTCCTTCTTCGATGGGGCGGACCACTCGTTCCACGTGCCGGCGAAGTCCGGCCGCACCGACGCCGAGGTGCTCGCCGCCGTGCTCGACACGATGGCGGACTGGATGTCCTCGACCTAGAACGGGGCCAGGTACGGGCCAGGACCGCGGGGAGCTCAGGCGCGCGCGAGCCGCATGAGGGCCTGTGCGTAGGCCGGCGCCGTGGGCTCGTGCATGAAGTACACGAAGCTCTCCCGCCAGCCGGTCGCCGCGATCGTGCGCGCCCAGTTCTCGAGCATGCCCTCGTCGTATGTTTCCAATCGCAACCGCAGGTATCCCCAGGCCGCCGTTTCCACCAAGGGCGGCGGCTCGTTGTCTTCCCTTTCCGAGAGCACCAGCGCGGCGCCCGCGGCCTTCAGCGCCGCGTACACGTCGTCCGAGAACCACTCGCGGTTGCGAAACTCGAACGCCGCCCCGTGTCCTTCGGGCAGCAGGGCAAGGAAGTCCACGAGTCGGGGAAGGTCCTTCTTCAGGTTCGGCGGCAACTGGAACAGCACCGGCCCGCGCTTCGGCCCCAGGCCCGCCAGGGCCTTGTAGAGATAGCCCAGCGGTTCGGCCGAGCTCTCCGCCTTGATGCGCGACATGTGGGTGATGCGGCGCGAGGCCTTGATGGCGAAGCGAAAGCCCTCGGGCGTGGCCGCCGCCCAGTCCTCGAGCATGGTCTCGCGCGGCATGCGATAGAAGGTGTTGTTGATCTCGACCGTGGGCAGGCGCTCGGCGTAGTAGCCGAGCATGTCGCCCGACTTGATCTTCTCGGGGTAGAACGTGCCGCACCATTCCTTGAAGGAGTAGCCGCTGGCGCCGGCGAGGAGCGGTTTCGCGGGGGAATTCGGCATGGGAAGGCCGATCGTACTTAGAATCGCGGCTCATGGCCAAGGAAAGCCTCCGCGAATACGCCCGCAAGCGCAGCTTCGAGGCGACCCCAGAGCCGGCCGCCGAGGTCCACGGCGCCGCCGCCGGCCCGCTGCTCTTCGTGGTGCAGCAGCATCGCGCCACGCGCATGCACTACGACTTCCGCATCGAGTGCGACGGCGTGCTCAAGTCGTGGGCGGTGCCGAAGGGCCCCTCGCTCGATCCGGCCGACAAGCGCATGGCCATGCCGACCGAGGACCATCCCTACGACTACGCCTCGTTCGAGGGCGTGATCCCGCCGAAGCAATATGGCGCCGGCGAGGTGATCGTGTGGGACTGCGGCGTGTATTCGCCGGACGAGGAGGGCACCTGGTTCCACGACCGCGAGGAGGCCGAGCGGCAGGTGCGCGAGGGCCTCGGGAAGGGAAAGTTGAGCATCCAGCTGCGCGGCGAGAAGCTCAAGGGCTCCTTCGCGCTGGTGAAGACGAAGGATGCGTGGCTCCTCATCAAGCACAAGGACCGCTTCGCCTCCACCGCACAGGTGGTCGAGAACGAGCGCTCGGTGCTGTCGGGCGCCACGGTAGCCGAGATGAAGAGCGTGCCGGCGCACCGCATTCCGGCCACGCGGCTGGTGCCCACCGGAACGGTCGTCGCGATGCCGGAGAAGCTCGCGCCGATGCTGGCCGAGATCGGCGAAGCGCCCTTCGACAAGCCGGGCTGGATGTGGGAGCCGAAGCTGGACGGCTATCGCGTGCTCGCCTTCATCGATTCGAACGGCGTCCGGCTGCGCTCCCGCAAGGGGCTCGAGCTGGCGGCGACTTTCCCCGGGCTCGCGGCGGAGCTCGGCAAGCAGGCGGTCGACGGCATGATCGTCGACGGCGAGCTGGTCGCATTCGACGCCGAGGGCCGTCCGTCGTTCGGAGCGCTGCAGGAGCGCGCGCAGCTCAAGACCCCCACTGACATCGCCGCCGCGGACCGCAAGCTCCCGGTCGTCTTCGTCGCCTTCGACATGCCCTTCTTCGCCGGCATCGACCTGCGCGCGAGCGCGTACGCGGATCGCCGCCGTTACCTCTCGCAGTGCCTCCTGCCCTCGTCCAAGGTGCAGCTCGTGCATGCTTCCGAGGAGGGCGTCGCACTCGCCCAGGCCGCGGCCGCGAGCGGGTTCGAAGGCGTCATCGGCAAGCGCATCGACAGCCGCTACGAAACCGGCAAGCGCTCGAATTGCTGGCTCAAGGTGAAGCCCACGCGCACGGAGGACTTCGTGATCGGCGGGTACACGCAGGGCAAGGGCTCGCGCGCCGCGCTGGGCGCGATCATCGTCGGATATTGGGAAGGCGGAAAGCTGCGCTATGCCTCGCACGTCGGATCCGGGTTCGACGATCGAACGCTCACGACGCTCAAGGCGAAGCTCGAGGGCCTGAAAACGCGGGAGCGGCCTTTCGACATCGAGCCGGAGAAGAACGGCCCGCCCACGTGGGTGGAACCGAAGCTCGTAGCTGAAGTGGAGTTCCACAGCTGGACTTCGGATGGACGCCTGCGCGCGCCGGTGTTCAAGCGGCTGCGGGACGACCTGGCGGCCAAGGGCGTGAAGCGAGCGAAGCCCGCGATCGCACGCTCGCCCCGGCCCTCTCCCATGGCAGGGGCAGAAGATCTCCTCCAACAGCTCGACAGCCAACGCAACGAGCTCACCCTCGCGATCGGCAGCCACCGCATCAAGCTCACGAGCCTCGACCGCGTCTACTGGCCCGAGAACCCGGGCCTGCGGCAGCCCGCGCTCACCAAGCGCGACCTGCTGCGCTACTTCGTGCAGGTGGGCGACCTGATCCTCCCGCACCTGCGCGACCGGCCGCTCACGATGATCCGCTTCCCCGAGGGGATCGCGGGCGAGCGCTTCTTCCAGAAGCACTGGGAGCAAAGCCGTCCGGAATTCGTGGAGAGCGTGACGGTGTGGTCGGACAGCAAGTCGCACGAGCACAATTACCTTTTGTGCAACAACCTGCCCACGCTGCTCTGGCTCGCGCAGAACGGCACGCTCGAGTTCCACGTCTGGCACTCGCGCACGAAGCCGGGGCCCGACTCGCCCAACAGGAACGAGGACTATGCGAGCTCGCTCGAGTCGCTCGAGGCCTCGATCGCGAACTATCCCGACTTCGTCCTCTTCGACATCGACCCGTACATCTATTCGGGCCAGGAGAAGGCGGGCGAGGAGCCGGAGCTGAACACGGTGGCGTTCGAAAAAGGCAAGGAAGTCGCCTTCAACCTGCGCGAGCTGCTGCGGAGCATGTCGCTCGAGGCGATCGTGAAGACTTCGGGCAAGACCGGCCTGCACGTCTTCGTGCCGATCAACCGCACGATCGACTTCGACGCCGCGCGCCACGTCTCCGAGCTGGTGGGGCGGCACCTCATGCGCCTGCATCCGAAGGACATCACCATGGAATGGAGCGTGCCCAAGCGCACGGGCAAGATCTTCATGGACCACAACATGAACGTGCGCGGCAAGACGCTCAACGTCGCCTACTCGCCGCGCGCGGCGCCGGGCGCGCCGGTATCGATGCCGCTCACGTGGGAGGAGCTCGCGAACGCCCACCCGCTCGACTTCCGCATCACCAACGCGCCGCAGAGGCTGGCCGAGACTGGCGACCGGTGGGCCGACGTGCTCGGCATCAAGCAGGACCTCGAGGCGGCGCTCGCGAGCTCGCAGGGCGCCGCCGGGGAACCGGCGGCCCCGCCGCCTGCCGAAAAGCCGGGGAGGCGGCGCAAGGCCTAGAAAGCGCGTTAATTGCGCTTCCTATCTTCCTGATCTAGAATCCCTTTCCCTTCGGCCCAACCGACAACCCCGGCCGATCCAGGAGGCAACGATGGCTGCACGATCGATCGCGACGCTCACGGTTTCCTTCGGGCTGGTCTCCATTCCGGTGAGGCTCTACTCGGCCACCGAGTCGACCCGGGCCATCTCGTTCAACCTCCTGCACAAGGCGTGCGGGTCGCGCCTGCGGCAGCAGTACTTCTGCATCAAGGAAGAGGTGCCCGTCACGCGCGAGGACATGGTGAAGGGCTACGAGTTCGCCAAGGACCAGTACGTGCTGTTCACGCCCGAGGAGCTCAAGAGCTTCGAGGAAGCCGGCACGCACATGGCCGAGATCACCGAGTTCGTGCCCATCGACAAGGTCGATCCGGTCTACTACGACAAGGCCTATTAC
>CAMPHL010000281.1 GCA_946885905.1 uncultured Pseudomonadota bacterium
GCCGGCGGTCGTACAGCTCGATGCAGGCCACCTCGATGATCCGGTGGCCCTCCGCGGGCTCCAGGCCCGTGGTCTCGGTGTCGAGGACGACCCGCCTCATGGCGTGAGCGAAGCCACGCCCTTGTTGGCGAGCGCGTCGGCGCGCTCGTTGCCGACGTGCCCCGCATGCCCGCGCACCCAGTGCCATTCCACCTGGTGGCGCGAGGCGACCTCGTCCAGCCTGCGCCAGAGGTCGGCGTTCTTCACCGGCTCACGGGCGGCCGTCTTCCAGCCGCGGGCCTTCCAGGAGCGCAGCCACTCGGTGATGCCCTTCTGCACGTACTGCGAGTCGGTGTAGAGGCGCACGCGGCTCGGACGGGTGAGGGCCGACAGCGCCTCGATCACCGCGGTGAGCTCCATGCGGTTGTTGGTGGTCGTGGGCTCCCCGCCGAAGAGCTCGCGCTCGGCGCCGTCGCATTCCAGGATGGCGCCCCACCCCCCGGGACCGGGATTGCCCTTGCACGCGCCATCGGCGTGGATGATGACGGTCTTTACTTGACGACCCTCAGGTGCGCCGCGGGCTTGGCCGCGCCGTGGCCCTCGCGCTTGGCCGCGGCGATGAGCGCCTTGTCGCGCGCGCTCTTCTCCTGCCATGCGGGCGTGATGAGGCGCATCCCGCGCACGCGCTTCACCGCCTGCAGCATGTAGACGGCCCCGCCCACGGCCCACCAACGGTCGCCCGCCGGCTCCATGAAAGCGAAGCGGCGGCGAACGCGCTCGTTGTCGAACGGCGGCGCATAGGCGATCAGGCGGCCCGCGGACACGTCGAAGCCCAGGAGCGCCAGCCAGTCCTTCACGCGCAGCAGCGAAAGGAACCGGCCGTTCCACGGATGCTCGTCGCGCGAAGGTCCCAGCGAGCTCCTCAAGCCCCAGAGGCTCCAGGGGTTGAAGCCCACGATGAGCAGCCGCCCTTCGGGCATCATCACCCGGTCGACTTCGCGCAGCACCGCGTGCGGTTCCTCGGCGAACTCGAGGACGTGCGGCAGCACGACGAGGTCGATCGAATGGGTCGCGAACGGAAGCTCGGTGCAGCGCGCGAACGTGTCGGGACTTCCTTCCCGCGCAACGCGCAGCTTGTGGGTGATGCGGTTCTCGCGCAGCAGGTCCACCTCGGGCATGCCGACCTGGATGGCGTGGAAGCCGAAGATGTCGGGCGTCACCTCGTCGCGGTCGGCGCGCTCCTGCTCGAGCAGGTACTGCCCGAGGGGAGACTCGAACCACTCCCAAAGGGTGTTGGTCGCCATGCGCCAATTCTAATAGACTCGCCGCCATGCTGGCGATCCACGCCGTCCCCGCTTTCAAGGACAACTACATCTGGATGCTCGACAACGGCCGCGAGGCCGTGGCCGTGGATCCGGGCGACGACGCGCCGGTGGAGGAGTTCCTCGCGGCACGCGGGTTGCATCTGGCCGCCGTGCTCGCAACGCACCATCACGCCGACCACGTGGGCGGCCTTCCCGCGCTCGCCAGGCGCTGGAAGTGCCCGACGTTCGGGCCCGCGCGCGAGGTCGCGGCCGCGCTCGACCGGCGCCTGGCCGAAGGCGATCGCTTCGCGGTGCCCGGCGTGGACGTCGAACTCGCCACGCTCGACATTCCGGGCCATACCGCGGGTCACATCGCGCTCGTGGGCGCCGGTTCGCTCTTTTGCGGGGACACGCTCTTCGCGTGCGGCTGCGGGCGCCTCTTCGAGGGCACTGCCGCGCAGATGGTCGAATCGCTCGGCAAGCTCGCGCGGCTGGACCCCGCCACGCGCATCTACTGCGGCCACGAATACACGCTCGCCAATATCCGCTTCGCCCAGGCGGTCGAGCCCGGCAACGCGGCGCTCGAGCAGCGGCGCATCCGGGACGAACAGAAGCGCGCCCGGGGAGCGCCCACCCTTCCCTCCACCATCGGCGAGGAGCTGGCGACCAACCCGTTCCTGCGCTGCGGCGAGCCTGAGGTCGCGGCGGCGGCGGCACGTCACGCGGGCCGCGCGCTCGCGGGCCACGTCGAGGTCTTCGCGGAGCTCCGTGCATGGAAGAACGCTTTCTGATCCGGGCCGCGACGCGCGCCGACGTGCCCGGGATCGTGCGCCTCATCCGCGAGCTCGCGATCTACGAGAAGCTCGAGGACCAGGCCGTGGGCACGCCCGCGGCGCTCGAGGGCCACCTGTTCGGCGAGCGGCCGGTGTGCGAAGCGCTGGTGGCCGAGGCCGGCGGCCGGGCGGTGGGCTTCGCGCTCTACTTCCTCACCTTCTCCACGTTCCTGTGCAAGCCCGGCCTCTACCTCGAGGACCTCTTCGTGGAGCCGGCCCACCGCGGCAGCGGGATCGGCAAGGCACTGCTCGTGCGCCTGGCCGCGCTCGCCCTCGAGCGCGGCTACGGGCGCTTCGAGTGGCGCGTGCTCGACTGGAACGAGCCCTCGATCCGCTTCTACGAGTCGCTCGGGGCCACGATCATGCGCGAATGGCTGCTCGCGCGGGTCACGGGACCGGCGCTGCGCGAGCTCGCGTCGCGGCGGTGATCTCGCCGGCGGCCCCGACGCAGTGGAACATTCGGGCGGTTTGCCGTTCGGAAACAGGGCTGCCCACGGTAGAATGGACGCCGCGAGCCCGTCGCGATACCCTGCGAAAAGCTCAAGGAAAACAAGGTTTAGTTTGCAGAACTTGATGCGACTTCTAGTGGTCGCGCTGCTTGCGGCGGCCCTGCAGGCCGTTCCGGCACGGGCGGCCGGCCAGCCCGAGGCGGCGAGCGCCAAGCCAGAGCTGCCCGAGGCGTTCGAGGATCCGGAGGACGTCCCGATGCCGGATCCCGACCTCTGGCATCGCATCCGCGTGGGTTTCCAGCTCGACCCGCTCGATTCCCCGCTCGTGCAGGAGCAGGAGAACTGGTACTCCAGCCGCCCGGACTACATCAAGCGCTTCGTCGATCGCGGCAGCCGCTACCTGCACTACATCGTCGAGCAGGTGGAGAAGCGCGGCATGCCCACGGAGATCGCGCTGCTGCCGGTGATCGAGAGCGCGTTCACCCCACGCGCGATGTCCCGCGCGAAGGCCTCCGGGATCTGGCAATTCATCCCGTCGACCGGCAAGCTCTACGGGCTCAAGCAGGACTGGTGGCGCGACAACCGCAACGACATCGTCGCGGCCACGGACGCGGCGTTGAACTACCTGCAACGCCTCTACGACATGTTCGGCAGCTGGGAGCTCGCGCTCGCCGCCTACAACTGCGGCGAGGGCTGCGTCGGGCGCGCGATCGCCTGGAACCAGAAGCGCAACATGCCCACCGACTACCTGAGCCTGTCGCGCCTGCCGCCGGAGACGCGCAACTACGTTCCCAAGCTGATCGCAGTCAAGAACATCGTGCTCGCACCCCTCGTGTACGGCATCGAGATCGACTCGATCCCCGACGAACCCTACTTCACCACGGTGGAAGCGCCGGCGCGCATCGACGTCAAGGTCGCCGCGCAACTCGCGGGCATGACCGAGGAGGAGTTCAAGGCCCTCAATCCCGCGCACAACAAGCCGGTCGCAGTAGCCTCCACCGGCACGCTGGTGGTCCCGCTCGACAAGGCGGAGGCCTTCCGCGAGAACCTCGAGAACTACGACCAGCCGCTGGTGAGCTGGACCACCTACGCCGCCAGGAGGGGCGAGTCGCTCGATTCCATCGCGCGCCGGCACGGCCTTACGAGCTCGGCGCTGCGCATGGCGAACGAGGGCGTGCGGCTCGACAAGAGGGGGCGGCTGCGCGCCGGCGGGCCCATCCTCGTGCCGATGCACCGCAAGCCGGGCTCGCCGGCGAAGGAGTCGCCCGTCGTGGCCAGGGCGCCCGCGGCCACCAGTACCGCAGCCCATGCCGCCCCTGCTCCGGCCGCCAAATCGGCGCCCCCCGCGGCCAAGGCAGCACCGTCGACCTACATCGTGCGCGCGGGCGACACGCTCTACGGCATCGCGCGCAGGTTCGGCACCGCGGTCGACGAGCTCATGTCGCTCAACAAGCTCTCGACCGCGGCCATCCGCCCCGGGCTTCGTCTACGCCTTAACTAGACCGGCTTTGCTCCCCCGGGAGCTTGACGCAGTTCAGCGCTTTCCAGAAATCTCCTCGAGAAACGCCTTGTTGCTCGGCTCGCGTCCGAGGAACTTGCGCACCATCTCCATTTCCTCCTCCTGGCCGCCCTGCGCGAGGATGGTGTCGCGATAACGGGCGCCGACCTTCGGATCGAGCATGTTCTTCCCGAAGGCCGAGAGCAGATCCAGCCCGATCACTTCCGACCACATGTAGCCGTAGTAGCCGGCCGCGTATCC
>CAMPHL010000282.1 GCA_946885905.1 uncultured Pseudomonadota bacterium
CGGCAGCACCTGGTCGCCCGAGATGAGCACGTTGCGCGAGGCGCACCAGAGCGCCGCGTGCTCGGGCGCGTGGCCGAACACCGTAATTACCTCCCACTCGTGCCCGCCGATGGCGAGGCGCTCGCCGTGCATCATGCGCCGGTAACGGCGCGGCACGTCGGGCACGCCACGCCGGTATCCGTTCACCTTGCGCGTGGATTCCGGAACCGCCGACGAAGGCACGCCGTTGGCGATGTAGAGCGCCACCGTGTTCTCCCGGTCGAACCCGGCGATGTCCGCATGGGCCGCATGCGCCGAGAGGAACTCGGCGGCGGTCATCCACAACGGCGCGCCGGTGCGCTCGACCAGCCAGGCTGCGCATCCGACGTGGTCGGGATGGTAGTGCGTGACGACGATGTTCTTCACCGGCCGCCCGCCCATCACTGCGGCGAAATGGCGCTCCCAGAGCGACCAGGTGGCCTCGACGCCGTAGCCCGTGTCGACGAGCGTCCAGCCGTCGCCGTCCTCCAGCAGCCAAAGGTTGATGTGGTCGAGCGCGAAGGGCAGCGGCATGCGGATCCAGTGGATCCCCGGGTGGACCTCGATGGCCTCGCCCGGCTGCGGGATCCGCTCCTCGAACGGGTGGCTTACTTGGTCTTGAATACCCACACGCCGTTCCAGCCCGCGTCCGGCGGATTGTAGCGGTACTGGAAGATGCGCTCGCGGAAGACCTTGTAGAGCCTGGTGGCGGGCGAGGCGGTCGCGAGCTCGGCGAGCAGCCTCTCGGCCTCGTCCCAGCGCTGCGCGCGATAGTGGCCCAGCACCTTCTCGAAGAGGTAGGCTTCTTCCACGAGCGACTCGTCCACCTCGCCCACTTTCCCCAGCGGCTCGTAGATCAGCACGCCCTCGGTCCGGCCCTTCACCGCGACCTTGTCGACCTCGCGGTACACGAAGCCCTGCGCGGCCTTCACGATGTTGTCGGATACGAGGATGCCGACGCCGTACTCCTTGGTGAGCCCCTCCAGTCGCGAGCCCAGGTTCACGGCATCGCCCATCACGGTGTAGGCCTTGCGGAACTTCGAGCCCATGTCGCCCACGTTCATGGTGCCGCAGTTCAGGCCCACGCCGATGTTGAGCGCCGGCCAGCCTTTCCTCACGAAATCGGCGTCGAGCCCGCGGATCTTCTTCTGCATCGTGAGGGCTGCCTCCACGCCGTGCGCGGCATGATCCGGGTCGGCAAGGGGGGCGCCCCAGAACGCCATGATCGCGTCGCCGATGTACTTGTCGATGGTGCCGCGCGTGTGCTGGATGACCTGCGTCATCTCGGTCAGGTAGGCGTTCATCATGTCCGTGAGCCCCTGGGCGGAGAGGCCCTCGGAGATCGAGGTGAAGTCGCGAACGTCCGAGAAGAGCACCGTCATCTCGCGGGACTCGCCGCGCATCGAATATTCCTCGGGGTTCTTCGACATCTCGTCCACGAGCTCCTTGGGGACGTAGGTGCCGAACAGGCCGCTCATGAGGCGCCGCGATCGCGTCTCCATGAAGAAGCCCCACGCCATGTTGAGCAGGTAGAGGACCACGAGCATCACCAGCGGTGCGGCGAGGTTCAGGACCAGGGCGTGGGCTTTCCACACGTAGATGTTCACCGCGACCAGGAGCGCCAGCGTGATCGCCATGGCGGCGGTGGCGACCAGGGGGGAAAGGCGCGGCAGCAGGATCGCGAACGGCACGCCCAGCAGCAGGACGGTGAGCACCGAGATCGCGAGGATCTCGGCGGGCTTGTGCATGATCGTCTGGTCGAGGAATCCGCTGATGAGGTTCGCGTGGACCTCGACGCCGGGGAAGTCCTCGCGCACGGGTGTCGCCCGCAAGTCGAGCAGTCCCTGCGCGGAGGTGCCCACGATGATGATCTTGTCCCGCAGCTCATCGGCCGGGAGGGTGCCGCGGATGACGTCCGTGGCCGAAACGTAGCGATACACGCCGCTCGCGCCTCGATAGGGAACGAGGGCTGCCATGTTCTCGTCCAGCGGTATGCGCACCGGCCCGATCTCGACCCATGGGACCGAGGCGAGGTTGCCGGTCGAGGGGGGGCGCACCTGGATCTTGGCCGGCACGTTGCCGAGGTAAGTGCGGGTGATGGCGAAGGAAAGCGCCTCGTAGAATCCATCGCCGTACTTCATGAACATCGGCACGCGTCGCGTGACGCCGTCGACGTCGAGGGCCGGATAGAGGTGGCCGGCGGCGGCCGCCTGCCTCTGCCGCAGCGCGATGTTGCCGCTGTACCCGGTCGAGAGATGGTGCCGGAAGAGCCACTCGGGCTTGCCGAGCGACTTCTCGTCGAATGTCGGCGGCGGCAGCACACCGGACTTGTCGGTCTTGCCGCCCAGGAAGAAGCCGAGCACGACGGGGTGCTTGGCCACTTCGTCGGCGAAGAGCTTGTCGTAGTCGAGCGTGAGCCGCGCCTTTTCGAGCCAAGCCTGGTACTCGGGATCGTCCTTGCGCTCGCCCCTGGCGAGCGCTTCAAGCGTCGGCAGGCCCGAGCTCGGATCCGGCTCGGCGAAGGCCACGTCGAACCCGAGCACGCGAACCTTGTAGTTCTCGAAGAGCTGCTTCACCATCACCGCGAGCTTGTTACGGCTCCATGGCCAGCGCCCCTCGGCATTGAGGCTCTTCTCGTCGATGTCGAGGATGACCACGCGTGGGTCGAGCGTGCGGGGCATGAACAGGCGCAGCCGCGTGTCGTACGCGAAGAGCTCGAGCTGCTGAACGAAGCGGTATTGGACCCACTCCGCCTCATGGATCAGGAACGCGAAAACGACCAGCAGGCCCGCGGCGATGCGGATCCACGTGTTGATGTTGAGCTGGGGCTTCCAGCGCGCGCGGTTCACAGCGTTCTTGGCATGGGGAAGGCGTGGGCATCATACCGGGAGGCCGCGGCGGGGTCGAATGGCGGCAGCGCAAAGGAAAAGGCCCACTCCGGGGGGAGTGGGCCTTTGTTGGTGGAGGCGGCGAGAATCGAACTCGCGTCCGCGAGCCTTCCACAGGCAGCTCTACATGCTTAGCCAGGCCATTTGGTTTACGCGCCTCCCCGCAGACCGGCGAGCTGGGAGACGTTGAGCCACCTATTGTCTAGCGGTTAGCGAAGTGGCCCCGCCATCCGCGATCTCATGAGTATGACTCTGCTCCGGTACTGCAATCCGGCCGGGCGCATGAGCACACCCGGGGCAGAGTCCGGCCGGTATTAGGCGGCCAGAGCGTAGTTGCTATCGTTGGCGACTATTGTCGTCTGCGGCTGTATTTACGAGGTTTTCCGCGCCTCGGCATGCACCACACTGCTTCCGAACCCACGTCGAAACCGGGTCGCCCCCGTTGAATCGGGGTTACTGCAGGAGAAATTATACGGCACCATCCACATGGGATCGTTCCCCCGGATTTCAAGGAGTCCCATGGCACCGCTCAAGGTCGCAGGAATCGTCCTCATCGTCGCGGGCGCCGCCGCGCTCGCCTACGGAGGCTTCAGCTACACGAAGGAGACGCACAAGGCCGAAATCGGTCCGCTCAAGTTCTCGGTGCAGGAACGCGAGCGGGTGAACGTGCCGCAGTGGACAGGCCTTGCGGCCATCGCCGCCGGCGTGGTGCTCGTCGTGATGGGCGGGAAGAAGAAGTAGTCAGGCGCGCAGCAGGTCGAGCGCTTGCGGGCGTCCCGAAAAGAGGCCCGAGGCGTCGGTTTCCCACCAGCGTTCGACCACCGTGGCCCACACCTGGCGCGTGTCGATCACCGGGGCAGGGCCACCGATCCAGTGGACGTCCACGATGGGCGGCGGCTCGCCCAGCAGGCCGCCCTTCACGCGCCCACCCATGACGAAGTGCGTCGTTGCGGCGCCGTGGTGCGTGCCGCGATCCTCGTTTTCGACGGGAGAGCGTCCGAACTCGTCGTAAGTCGCCACGAGCGTGTCGTCCCAGCGCCCGAGCTCGATCATCGCGCGGCGCAGCGCCGCCAGGGCCGCGGCAAGGCGGCCGAGTGCATTACCGTGGTATTCGAGCTGCTTCCAATGCGTGTCGACGGAGTGGTGCTTGTCCCCGTCCAGGCCGTTCAGGGCCACGTGGACCACGGGAAGGGTGGGATCGGCCATCGCGAGGTCCACCACCGCGCGCATCGCAAGCCCGAGGGGGTCTTCCGGAAAGCGCGTTCGCAGCACTTGTGCCGCAATCTCGCGGCTCGCCCGCTTGTCCAGGCCGCGTCCCCGCTCGTTGGTTTCAGTCACGCAACCGGAAATGCGTCGCTTCGCCAGCAACTCGGCCACGTGGTGCACCTGGACCACGCC
>CAMPHL010000283.1 GCA_946885905.1 uncultured Pseudomonadota bacterium
AGCACATGAGCCCCGCTGACATGCCCCCGATGCCGCCGGCTCCGGCCTCGCCCGACGCTCCGCCGCGATTCGACTGGGCGAGCGAGACTGCGATGCACGTGGGCACCGTGACCCACCGATGGCTGCAGCGGATCGGGGAGGAGGGCATCGAGCGCTGGGGCGGGGAGCGCGTGGGCGCGCTCGTCCCCGCGGTCGCGCGCGAGCTCGCGCGGCGCGGCATCCCCGAGTCCGAACGCGCGGCCGCGGCCGATCGCGTCATGCGCGGGCTTTCCGCGGCGCTTGCCGACGAGCGCGGGCGCTGGATCCTCTCGAGCCATCCCGAGTCGCGCTGCGAGTACCGCCTGCGCGTGGCGACCCCGGAAGGCGTGCGCCTCCTGGTGATCGACCGCCTCACCGTGGACGCCGCGGGGATGCGCTGGATCGTCGACTACAAGAGCAGCGAGCACCAGGGCGGCGAGCTCGAAGCCTTCCTCGACAACGAGCTGGAGCGCTACCGTCCCCAGCTCGCGCGCTACCTCGGCGCCTTGCCGAGCGGCGAAGCGCGCGCCGCGCTCTACTTCCCGCTCGTGCGCGGCTGGCGCGAGCTCGAGGCCTAGGCCCCCAGCTCCGCCCGCAGCGTCGCCACCTCTTCGCGGAGCGCGCCGACTTCGCGCCGCAGCTCGTCCAGCTCGGCGCGCATCGCGGCCATCTCGCCCCAGCCCACCGATTCGACCCGCGACACCGGGGCGGCGGCAGCGGCCGGCATCGGGGGCTCGCCCGAGAGCAGGTGCGCCCAGCGGGTCTCGCGCGCTCCCGGCTGCTTCGGCAGCTCGCGCACGAAGGACTTCTCCGCCAGCTCGCGCAGGAAGCCCTCCACGGCGAGGATGTCGCCGAAGCGGTGCAGCCGCTCGCTGCCGATGCGCAGCTCCCCGGCGGTCTGCGGTCCGCGAAGGAAGAGCACGGCGAGGAGCGCGATCGACTGCGGCGGCAGGCCCAGCGCCTTGCCCGCGTTCTGCGCGTAGCGCATGGCGCGCCCGCCGCTCGACTCCATCACCAGGCTCATCGACTTCAGCCGATCGATCGCCGCCTGGACCTCGGCCTCGGTCGCCTCGATCACGGGGTCGCGGCTGGTCTTCTGGTTGCAGCCGGCGACGAGCGCGTTCAGCGTGAGCGGATAGGTGTCGGGGACGGTGTGCTGCTTCTCGACCAGCACGCCGAGGACGCGGGTTTCGAGGAGGGAAAGGGTGGGGATGCGCATATCCCACGATGCTACCCGACCCTCACCGGACTTCGGTTCGGGAGCCGAACGAGGTCAGCGGGCTCTGTACCGGGGCTGGCTGCTTCCCTTTTTCGATCCTTTTGAGTTCATAAGCCAGTGGCTAGGGTTGGAAGCGCCCTCAACCGCGTAACGTTCCTTACCCTGCGCCACTGGCTCATGAATTCAATAGAATCGAAAAAGGGAAACAGCCAGCCCCATAAGGGACCCTGCCGATTTCCGCTCAGAACTTGAAGTTGCCGAGCAGCCCCAGCACGCCGATGGCGATGAGGTAGATCGCCACGATGAAGTTGAGCAGCCGCGGCATCACCAGGATCAGGATGCCCGCGATGAGCGCGATGAGCGGACCGAGCGCGAGGTGGACGTTCATGTTGTTCTCCTGTCTAGCCATTCGACGAAGGCTGCCAGCACTCTAGCCGGTTGCTCGATCGCCGCCATGTGGCCGCAGTCCTCGATCACGGTCAGACGCGCGCCCGGTATCCCGTCGGCGAGCTCCTTCAGCATCTCGACCGGCATGATCTGGTCCTGGCGGCCGGCGAGCACGAGCGTGGGACAACGGATGCCCTCGAGGTGCGGGCGGCTGTCGATGCGCGCGATGATCGCTTCCTGCTGGCGGCGAAAGGCTTCCTTCCCGACGGCGAGCGCCATCGACTCGATGGTGCCCGTCATGCCGGCCTCGCCGAGGTGTTCCGGCGTGAGCAATCGCTGCATCAGGGCCGCGATGACGGCCGGAAAGTCGCGCTCGGCGAGCGCGAGCAGGCGCCGGCGGTTCCCGGTGGATTCGGCCGTGTCGGGGCGCGCGTTCGTC
Organism: uncultured Pseudomonadota bacterium; assembly: GCA_946885905.1. The sequence goes on from CAMPHL010000283.1 coordinate 2,064, forward strand.
TGCATGAGCGCCAATCGCTCCACGCGTTCGGGCGCCTGCCGCATCACCTCGAGGGCCACGTAACCGCCCATCGAGTGGCCGGCGAGCGAGAACCGTTCCGGTGCCTGGGCGAGCGCGTCGCGCGCCATGCCGGCGATCGTGTCCGAGCGCGTGAGGTCGGCGACGGAACAGGTTACGCGCGACGAAAGCCCGTCGATGACCGGCTTGAAGCCGTCGGCGTCCTCAAGCAGCCCGGGCAGGAAGAGGAGGTTTGGGGTCACTGCGGCGCTCCGTCGTGGCAATGCCGCCATCTTGCAGGAAGCCGCGGACCGTCGCGGCATGCTCCTCGTTCATGAGGGAGGGCACGTGGCCGCAGCCTGGCACGACCACGAGCTTCGTTCCGGGATGCACGTCGACCATCGTGTCGGCCACATCCGGGGGCAGCACGTCCGAGCGTTCGCCCCGAAGCAGGAGGACGGGGCAGCGCACGCGATACCAGGAGTCCCAGAAGGATAGTCCCGGCGCGAACGGGATCGGGCGCATCACGCGCGCGATGCGTGGGTCGAAGTGCAGGCGCAAGCGGTCCGATCCGGGCCGCAGCGGCCGTGCGTGGTGCTTCGCCATCACCGGCCATTGCGCTTCGTCGATCGGGCCCCACTCGCGGCGGGTGCGGCGCAAGTGCTTCTCGACCGCCTCGAGCGAGGGGAAGGATTCGGGCGCCTCGAGGTGCCGGGCGATGGCGGTGAGCGCGTCCATCGGCAAATAGGCGCCGACGTCGTTCAGGACGAGGCGTCGGACCGGGCTCGCGGGCTGGCCGGCCAGGATCATGCCGACCAGGCCGCCCATGGAGGTGCCGACCCAATCGACCTGCGCCGCGCCGAGGTTCTCGATCAGCGCGCGCGCATCCGAAGCGAACCGGGGAAGGCTGTATTCGAGCGGGGATGCGGGCCACTGGCTGTCGCCGCGGCCCGGGAAGTCGAGGCAGACGACGCGCGCCTCGCCGGCCAGGCGCGCCGCCAGGTAATCGAAGTCGCGCGCGTTTCCGCTATAGCCGTGCGCGCAGATCACGACCCGCGCGGTTCCGGGCTCGCCCCACTCGATGTAGTGGAGCGTGTGCGGGCCGGCCATGCCCGGTGTGCGGAACCGCCCGTGTCGCGGTTCGAGTCAGGCGCGGGCGGCCTGGGCCTTCGAGGTACCCGCCTTGGCGAACAGGCGGCCGGTACCGCGGACGAGGGCGGCGAGGCCTTCGGCGATCGCGGTGGCGATGTAGACCGAGCGCTCGGCATGCGCCTGGCGGATCTGGTATTCGATCGATGCGAAGTCGGGGTACTGCTTCCTGAAGGTGCTGCCCATTACGGTCTCCTTTTGGGATTCCCCGCCCGGGAACTCCCGTGCGTGTGAGACCAACTATAGGTATTATGCTGCACTGCAACAACCGATTTGTTCTAACGCAACGGGTGAGAAATACAGCGTCATGGCAGCCCCGAACTATCGCCTTCCCCCGCTGAATGCGCTGCGCGCCTTCGAGACGGCCGCGCGCCACCTGAGCTTCAAGAACGCCGCCCGCGAGCTGCACGTGACGCCCGGCGCGGTGAGCCACCAGGTGAAGGTGCTCGAGGACAGCCTGGGCATGCCGCTCTTCCGGCGCCTCACCCGCGCGCTCGAGCTCACGCCCGAAGGCCAGGCGCTGCTGCCCAAGCTGCAGGAGGGCCTGCGCAGCCTCGCGGAGGCGGTCGAGCGCGTGCGCTCGCGTGGCGACGCGCGCGCGCTCACGGTGATGGCGCCGCCGCACTTCGCGGTGCGCTGGCTGGTGCCGCGGCTGGCGCGCTTCACCGAGAATCATCCCGACCTCGACCTCACCGTCGCCAGCCGCGCCTCGATGATCGACGGCCGGGACGATTCGGACCTGAGCCCCGATCCCGACGGCTCCGAGGTCGCGCCGCTCGCGATGATCCGCTACGGCGAGGGCCGCTATCCGGGCGTGCGCGTGGACGAGGTGTTCTCGCCCGTGTACGTCCCGGTCTGCAGCCCGAAGCTGCTGAAGGGCCCGCGCGCGCTGAAGAAGCCCGGGGACCTGCGGCACCAGACGCTGCTGCACGACGAGACCATCATCGAGGAGGGCGGCGTCCCGGTCTTCAGCAACGAGTTCCTCCTGTGCCGTGTGCGCGGCGACTTCCCGCTGCTGCGCCCGGACGAGATCGACTACATGGACGTGGCGCCGGACCAGCTGGTCTCGGTGGCGGCGGCGCTGATCCCGTT
>CAMPHL010000284.1 GCA_946885905.1 uncultured Pseudomonadota bacterium
AGCGGTAGAAGCGCTCGATGTCGTTGCCCTTGAAGGTGCTGCCGTCGCCCCAGATCTCGACGCCGTCCTCCTTCATGCCGACCACCAGCATGGTGCCGGTGACCGCGCGGCCGAGCGGCGTGGTGTTGAAGTAGGTGATGCCGGCCGTGGAGATGTGGAAGGCGGCGCACTGGATCGCGGCGATGCCTTCGGCCACGAGCTGCGGGCGGCATTCCACCAGGCGCGCCTTCTCGGCGCCGTACAGCGTGGCCTTGCGCGGGATCTCCTCGTAGTCCGACTCGTCGGGCTGGCCCAGGTTGGCGGTGTAGGCGTAGGGGATCGCGCCCTTCTCGCGCATCCATGCGAGCGCCGCGCTCGTGTCGAGGCCCCCCGAGAAGGCGATGCCGACCTTCTCGCCGGCGGGCAGGGATTGCAGGATGGTGGCCAAGGTAGACTTGTCGCGAGAGGAAAACGGAGAATCTTACGTCATGCCTTCATTCGACATCACCTGCGAGGCCAACGCGGTCGAGCTTCGCAACGCGGTGGACACGGCCAACAAGGAGATCGCGAACCGCTTCGACTTCAAGGGCAGCGACGCGCGCTTCGAGCTGAAGGACAAGGAACACGAGATCACCGCGTACGCCGACAACGAATTCAAGCTCGGGCAGGTGCGCGACGTGCTGATGGCCAAGATGGCCAAGCGCGGCGTGGACGCGCGCTTCCTCAAGGCCGACGACCCGGAGAAGATCGGCGGCGACAAGATGAAGCAGAAGCTCACGGTGCGCCACGGCGTGGAGACCGAGCTCGCCAGGAAGATCCAGAAGCTCGTCAAGGACTCGAAGATCAAGGTGAACGCATCCATCCAGGGCGACGTCGTGCGCATCTCCGGCGGCAAGAAGGACGACTTGCAGGCCGCCATCCAGCTCGTGCGCGCCCAGGTGACCGATGTCCCGCTCCGCTACGAGAATTTCCGCGACTAGCCATCCCGCGGGTCGCAACCGGTTCGTGCTGGTCGAGGCCTCGAGCCCCGAGCAGATCCGCAGCTGCCGCGAGCTCTTCGTCGAGTACCAGCGCGGCCTCGGCGTGAGCCTTTGCTTCCAGGGCTTCGATGCGGAGGTCGCGAACCTCCCGGGCGACTACGCGCCGCCGCGCGGGCGGCTCTACCTCGCGATCGCCGGTGGCAAGCCCGCGGGCTGCGCGGCGCTTCGGCCGCTCTTCCATCGCGACGCCGAGATGAAGCGGCTCTACGTGCGTCCCGCCCACCGCGGATCCGGGCTGGGCCGCACTTTGGCGCTGCGCATCGTCGAGGATGCGCGCGCGCTGGGCTACGAGAGCCTCAAGCTCGACACGCTGCCGGCGATGAAGGCAGCGCAGCGGCTCTACGAGGACCTCGGCTTTCGCGACACCGCGTCCTACAACGAAAGCCCCGTGGCGGGCGTGCGCTTCATGGCGCTGGACCTCGCGCGCTAGCGGCGCAGGTTCTTCGCCCAGCGCTCGTAGAGGCGTTCGGCCATGCGGGCGAGGCCGGGCAGGCGCGCGGGCGCCTGGCCCCGGATGTCCTCGACCGGCTGCACGGCGGGGCTCGCCAGGTTTTCCGTCACCTCGCCCGAGCCGCTGGCGATCCAGCTGTCGATCATCTCGGGCGTCATTTCCACGTGGCATTGCATGCCCAGGTGGCGATCGCCGACCACGTAGGCCTGGTTGGGGCAGTGCGGGCCGGTGAGGATGCGCTCGCCACCCGGGGGGATAGAGAAGGTGTCCCCGTGCCACTGGAAGGTGTCGAACTCGTGCAGGTTCTCGCCGAACCACTCGCGCGCCGCGGGCGAATCGACGACCTGGACGGGATTCCAGCCTATCTCCTTCACGGGGTTCTTCTTCACCAGGCCGCCCAGGGCGCGCGCGAGCATCTGGCCGCCCAGGCAATGGCCGATCACCGGCACCTCGCGTGAAACGGCGTCCCTCATGAGCTCGAGCACCGGCTGCGTCCACGGCAGCTCGTCGTTCGCGCTCATCGGCCCGCCCATGAATGCGAGCCCCGCGAAGGCCTCGCTGGTGGGGGGCACGGGCTCGCCCTCGTCGAGCTTCACCAGTGTCCAGGGGATGCGGTTGGCATCGAGGAACGTGGCAAAATGCCCCGGTCCTTCGGTGTCGGAAAAGCGGAAAACGGCGACGGGCTTCACGATGCGCTCGACGGTTTCATGGATTGTGATCGTGCTCCTGGCCGCGGCGTTCCCGGCCGCGGCCACCGATGTGACGGTCGTGGGTTTGTTCTCCAACAAGGCGGTGGTCACGGTCGATCGCGGGCAGCCGCGCATCCTCGCCGTGGGGCAAACGACGCCGGAAGGCGTGAAGCTCGTGGCGGTCGACGCGAAAGGCGCCACGCTCGAGATCGACGGCAAGCGCCAGGTGCTCGAGATGGGCCAGCACTTCGAGACGGCCCGCCCGGCCTCCGAGCGCGCGACCGTGATACTGGCCCCCGACTCCCGCGGGCACTTCATCGCCGACGCGCAGGTGAACGGGGGGCACCTGCGGCTCATGGTGGACACCGGCGCCACCATGGTGCGCATCTCGACCGCGGACGCGCACAGGCTCGGCATCGACTACACGAAGGGCGAGCCCGGGATCTCGATCGTGGCCGACGGCAGGCGCGTGCCGAACTACCGGTTGAAGCTCGATACCGTGTCGATCGGCGGCCTCACCCTCTACAACGTGGATGCGACCGTGGGCGAAGGCAGCGTGGGCTTCGGCCTGCTCGGGATGAGCTTCCTGTCTCGCACGGAGATGCGCCGGGAAGGGCAGAACCTGACCCTCACGAAGCGCTACTAGCCCTTCGCGATCATCGCGTAGGCCGAATGGTTGTGGATGGACTCGAAGTTCTCGCTCTCCACGACGTAGCCCTCGATTCGCGGGTCGGCATTGAGCGCCGCGGCGATGTCGCGCACCATGTCCTCGACGAACTTGGGGTTGTCGTAGGCGTGCTCGGTCACGTACTTCTCGTCCGGGCGCTTGAGCAGCCCCCAGAGCTCGCTCGAGGCCTGCTGCTCGACCCGGTCGATGAGCTCCTCGATCCAGACGAACTTCGTGATGCGCGCGGCCACGGTCACGTGCGAGCGCTGGTTGTGGGCGCCGCGCTCCGAGATCTTCTTCGAGCATGGGCACAGGCTCTGCACCGGCACCAGCACCTTGAGCGTGAAGGTCTCGCGGCCATCGAGGATCTCGCCCACGAAGGTGACCTCGTAGTCCATGAGGCTCTCCACGCCCGAGACCGGCGCCTTCTTGTTCACGAAGTACGGGAACGTCATCTCGATGTGCCCGCTCTCGGCCTCGAGCTTGGCCACCATCTCGCGCAGCATCAGCCGGAACGTGTCGGGCGAGATCTCGCGCTCGTGGGCGTTCAGGATCTCGACGAAGCGCGACATGTGCGTGCCCTTGAACTGGTGCGGCAGGCCCACGTACATGTTGAACGTCGCGATGGTGTGCTGCACCCCGCCGCTGCGCTCGCGGATCTTGACGGGGTGGCGGATGGACTTGATGCCGACGCGGTCGATGGCCAGCTGCCGCGTGTCGGGGCTCGCCTGGACGTCGGGGATGGGCAGGCGCTTGTCACGCTGGTTCATCCATGGATTATAGACCGCTCAGGGCAGGCGCCCGGCGGCGACGAGGCGCGCGATCACGAGGTGGATCGAGCCCCATTCGAGCAGGTCGTCGAAGCCGGCTTCGGCGGTATCGCGCGCGACGAACGAGGCGTCGCCGTCCAGGTTGCGTGCTTCGTCGCTGCCCGCCGGGGCTTGCGCGGATGCGTTGGCACCCGGCGAGACCAGCACGAAGGCCGCGCGGCGCGTGAGCTGGTTCGCCGCGGGACCGCAGCCCGAGGGCTCGGCGCTCGCGCCCGAGGCGCATACGTAGAGATAGTTCGGCGCGGCGCCCAGGCCGTTCAGCGTCGCCTGTGCCATGCCCGCTGCACGCGTGAGCGCGTACGGGACCGCGTTCACCGTTCCGGCATGCACTGCATAGCGCACGCGGTTGGCGCTCGTCTGCCAGGGGTCGCGCAGGAAGCCCGCGTCATCCAGGGGGGCCATTCCGAGCGCGGCCGCCGGGAGGTAGCCCCCGTGGAAATCGGCGCAGCGGCCATTGGCCGCATCGCCATCGGGGGCGAAGGCTTCGAGGCCGCGCGAGGCGGCGATCGCGGGGCAGGGAAGCCGCCCGTGCGCCGCGGCGAAGCCGAGCAGGGCTTCGCGCGCTTCGGCGAGGAGGCGGCGCGCTTCGTCGGTGCGCCGGGCATGGAC
>CAMPHL010000285.1 GCA_946885905.1 uncultured Pseudomonadota bacterium
GCCATGCAGCTCGACCAGGCGCTGCACCACCGCGAGCCCCAGGCCCAGCCCTCCATGGCTGCGGTCGACGCCCTGCGGGGCCTGCGCGAAGGGCTTGAACACTTCCGGCAGGAGCGCCGGATCGATGCCCGCGCCCTCGTCGCGAACCTCGACGATCGCGCGGCCCTGCCCGGCGCGCACGCGAAGGTGGATTCGATTGCCCTCGGGGGTGAAGCGGTTGGCGTTGTCGAGGAGGTTCGCCACGACCTGCTCGATGCGCGCGCGATCGGCCTCCACCCAGGCGGAGGAAAACTCGGTGTCGATGCGGCCGGGAGCCGTGCGTCCCGACTGCTCCCAGGTCTGGACCAGCTGCGCCCCGAGCTGGGCGAGGTCGAACACCTCGGGGTGCAGCGCCACCTTGCCCATCGTGAGGCGGCTGATGTCCAGCAGGTCCTCGACCAGCCGCGTCATCTGGCGCGCCTGGCGCTCGATGATGACCTGCGATTGCGAATGCATGCGGCTGCCCGGTTGCGAGGCGCGCAGCACGTGGCTCGACGTGGTGATCGCCGAGAGCGGGTTGCGCAGCTCGTGGCCCAGCATCGCCAGGAACTCGTCCTTGGAGCGGTCGGCCGCCTTGAGGGCCACCTGCTCGCGGGTGCGCAGCGCCTCGCGCTCGCGGATCGCCGCGCCCGCCGCGTCGAGCGCGCGGCGCACGTCCTGCACTTCCTCCAACGTGTCGCCGCCGCGCCAGTTGCCCGTGCTCGCGTTCGACCCGAGGCCGCGCGCCACCGCGACCAGCCCCGCCATGGGGCGCGTGATGCGGCGGCTCATCCACCACGCGACCAGGATCGCCAGGCACAGCGTCGCGAGCGTCCCGATCGCCAGGCTCACGCCGAAGCGCCGCGCCGATGCATAGACGTACTCGGCCGGCACCGCGAAACCGAGGTGCCAGCCCGTGTTGCGGGAGGTGGCGTGCGCGGTGAAGGTGTCGATGCCGTCCACCGTGGGGCCGCGATACCAGCCTTCCGGCCCCCCGGCGACCGCGGCGCGGAATCCCTGCGAGGCCACCTCCGACGGCGAGCGCGGCGGATGGCGCGCGATGAAATGCCCGGTCGCGTCCACGAGCCCCATCACCCAATCCTTGGTGAGGTTCTGCGCCAGGATCATCTGCTCGAACATGCGCGGCGAGACCACGGCCGTGAGCACGTAAGTCACCCGGGGCCCGTCCACGATCGGGACGCGCACCGGCACGGCATACCGCCCGGTGCTCATCCAACGCCGGATGTTGCCGATGGCCGGCTTCTGCATCGACACCGCGCGCTTCAGGCTGTCGGCATCGGGGTCGTCGGGCAGCGCGTCGCCGAACGGGCGGTTCGCCACCAGGAGCTCCCGGCCGGCGGCGTCGGAGAGGATCACGTTGTCCCAATCGCGCTGGGACTTGAGCACGCGCCCGAGCTCACCCTGGAACGAGCGCAGGTCGCCGGTCGCGATATGGGAGCTCGCCGCGACCGCCGTGAGCGTGGTGATGTGGCCGTTCAGCTCCGCGTCGACGGCCGTCATGACGGCGCGGTTGCGGTCCATCGCGAGACGCTGGAACGTGGTGCGCTCGTGGTCGACGAGGATGGCGCCCAGGATCACCGCCAGAATCACGAGCGGGACCACGGCCCCCGCCACCAGCAGGTACAGGCGAGTCTGCAGCCTCATGGCACCAATTTGAACACGGAATCCGCGCGCCGGAGCGGCAACGTTTTCCGTCGCTAAGCGGCGACGACGCCCTGGAGGTCGTGCTCTCCGGCAGCCGCGATGCGCGCCTGCAGGAAGTCGCCGGGCCTTGCGCCCTTGGCGCCCTTCACGTGAACGATGCCGTCTATTTCCGGCGCGTCCGCGGCGCTGCGCGCGATGGCGGTCGCGCCCCTCACCTCGTCGACCAGCACCTGGAGCGTGCGGCCGACCTTGGCCGCGAGGCGCTCGCGGCTGATCGCCGCCTGCGCCTGCATGAAGCGGCCACGCCGATCCTGCCTCACTTCTTCGGGCACGGCATCGGGCAGCTCGTTGGCCTTCGCGCCTTCCACGGGCGAGTAGGCGAAGCAGCCCACGCGATCGAGCTTCGCTTCGCGCAGGAAAGCGAGCAGCTCCTCGAACTCGCCCTCGGTCTCGCCCGGGAAGCCCGCGATGAAGGTCGAGCGGATCGTGATGTCCGGGCAGGCCTCGCGCCACGCGCGGATGCGCTCGAGGTTCTTCTGCGCCGCGGCCGGACGCTTCATCAGCTTGAGGATGCGCGGGCTCGCGTGCTGGAACGGCACGTCGAGGTAGGGAAGGATCCTGCCCTCGGCCATGAGCGCGATCACCTCGTCCACGTGAGGATACGGATACACGTAGTGCAGCCGGACCCACACGCCCAGCTCGCCCAGCGCCCGGCACAGCTCCGTCATGCGCGTGCGCAGAGGCTTGCCGCCCCAGAAGCCGGTGCGGTATTTCACGTCCACGCCGTAGGCGCTGGTGTCCTGGGAAATCACCAGCAGCTCCTTCACGCCCGCGCGCACCAGGTTCTCGGCTTCCTTCATCACGTCGCCGACCGGGCGGCTCACGAGGTCGCCGCGCATCGACGGGATGATGCAGAAGGTGCAGCGGTGGTTGCAGCCCTCGGAGATCTTGAGGTAGGCGTAGTGACGTGGAGTGAGCCTGATGCCCTGTGCAGGCACCAGGTCGGTGAACGGGTCGTGCGGCTTGGGCAGGTGCGCGTGGACCGCGCTCATCACTTCCGCGGTCGCGTGCGGCCCCGTGACCGCGAGGACCTTCGGATGCGCCTGCTTCACCACGTCGCCCTTCGCGCCGAGGCAGCCGGTCACGATCACCTTGCCGTTGTGGGCCAGGGCTTCTCCGATCGCGTCCAGGGACTCCCGCACCGCGGCATCGATGAACCCGCAGGTATTCACGACGACGAGGTCCGAGCCCTCGTAGCTGGGCGCGATGTCGTAGCCCTCGGCACGCAACTGCGTGAGGATGCCTTCCGCATCGACCAGCGCCTTCGGACAGCCGAGCGAAACGAATCCGACCTTCGGCGCCGCCGCCGGCTTCGCCTTCGGCTTCACTTCCTGGTACGCCCTTTCCGGGGGGCCCTCGCCTTCGGCGCGGCTTTCTCGGCGCCTGCCTGCGCGTCGCTCGCGCCGCCATAGGGGAATCCCGCGAACATCTTGAGCGCCTGCGCGCGAAGCTCCTCCTGCATGTCGATCACGGCCTTGGCGCCCTTCTCGAGGTAGCCGCCCATCACGTTGGGCACGGCCTGGCCGGGCATGAAGCCCATCTTCGGCAACTCGCCGTAGATCGACTGCGCCTGCTCCTGGAAGCGCTTCTGCGCTTCGTGGAAGGCACCGATCGAGCGCTCCAGGTACGAGCCCATGAGCCCCTGCATCGAGTGGCCGTAGTAGCGGATGATGTTGGCGAGCATGTCCTGCGAGAACATCGGCACGCCTCCCGATTCCTCCTCGAGGATGATCTGCAGCAGGATCGAGCGCGTGAGGTCCTCGCCGCTCTTCGCGTCCTGCACCTGGAACTCCTTGTACTGCAGCACCAGGTCCTTCACCTCCGCGAGCGTGATGTAGGTCGACGTCTCGGTGTCGTAGAGGCGCCGGTTCGGGTATTTCTTGATGATGCGGGGCGAAGGCATGGGATGGTTCCCTGTTGGATGCTGCGCTACACCAAACGAGCGCCGTGCAAGGTGCCGGAGAGGTCGAGATTATAACACTCAAGTGCTTCATTTCATTGTGTTTTGGGAAATTGCTGCAGGGCCCAAAAATGGCGTTGGTGCAATGCACCACAAAACCCTTGACAGCCCTTCGGCCGCCTCCCTAGAATGGAATTGTTGCAGCGCACAATCCCGGCGCGGCCCCCACGAGGGGACGCGCCACGAACCGGAGCCCTTCAGTGACCTACGCCACCCCTTTTTCCGAGATCGGCCGCGCCGCCGCCGAATCCGCCGCCCGCGCCGCGAAGATCTCGATGGATAGCGCCGAGCGCGCCTTCACCGTCCAGATGGAATACGCCAAGGGCGCCCTCAAGCAAGCCACGCTGACCGCCCGCGCCGCCGGCGAGGTGAAGGACGTCCAGGAGCTGCTGGCGCTGCGCGCCCGCATCGCCGAGAACGCCCTCGAGAACCTGATCGGCTACTCCCGCAGCCTCTACGAAGTCGCCTCCGAAGCGCAGTCCGAGTACTCGCGCCTCGCCGAGCAGCGCATGGCCCAGTTCCAGCAGGCCGTGGCCGAGGGCGTGGACCAGGCCGCCAAGGC
>CAMPHL010000286.1 GCA_946885905.1 uncultured Pseudomonadota bacterium
GCCGTGGCGTCGTGGTGCTCGAACGAGGGCGCGGTTTCCTCGTGCTCCTTGGGCAGCGCGACCCACGCCTGGATGCCGTCCATCGGGCCACCCTCGCGGCGCGCGCGCTCGAAACGCTCGGAATGCGTGACGCCGCGGCCGGCGATCATCCAGTTCGCCTCGCCCGGCCGGACCGCCTGCTCGGAGCCCACGCTGTCGCGGTGCATCATCTCGCCCGCGAACAGATAGCTGAGCGTGGCGAGGCCGATGTGGGGATGCGGGCGCACATCCACCGAAGTCGGGATGCGCGCGGGAAAGTCGACCGGCCCCATGCGGTCGAAGAATATGAAGGGGCCCACCATGCGCCGCTTCGCGAACGGCAGCACCCGTCCCACCTCGAAGCCGCCGAGGTCACGGCGCCGCTGCTCGATCACGAGGTCGATCATGGGACTACTTGAGCCTCTTTCCCTCGCTGTCGAGCACCTCCACCTCGACCGCGATCGCGCCGCGCACGCTCGCCGTGACGGTGCAGAAGTCCTCGAAGCTGCCGAGCACGCGCTCGAGGTTCTCCAGCTTCGCCGCCGGCACGCCGAGGGTGAGCGTCACCCGGATCGCCTGCACGCGCAGCCGGTTCTTCTCGTTGCGGCCTTCGATGGCAGTGGCCACCGCGCTGATCGGCTCGGGCGACTGCTGGAATTTCTTCAGCGAGAACAGCAGGCTCGACGCGAGGCAGTTGCCGACGGCCGCGGCGAGGAAATGCTCCGGCGAGGGGCCGCTGCCGGAGCCGACCGGGGGAGGTAGGTCGGAATGCACGATCGGCATTGCCTCGCCGAAGCGCACGGCGAAGCGATAACCGGTTTCCTGGCCGAGCTCGATTTTCACGGACATGGTGAGTGCCTCCTGTTGCGTGGATTGCCTGGTTTCGACAGCGTCAGTCGCCGTGCTCGCGTTGCAGCGCCGCGCGGCCCAGCAGCATGTAGGTGACCGGCGTGCTGAAGGTCATGAACGCCGCGATCAGGATCTCGTGCATCATGAGCCGCGATTCGAGCAGGCCGAACTGCATCATCGAGCCCACGAGGACGAACGTCGTGCCGAGCGTCGTGCCCATCGTGGGCGCGTGGACACGCTCGAAGAAGGTAGGCAGCCGAAGCAGCCCCAGCGAGCCGGTGAACGCGAGGGCCGCCCCGATGAGGACGATCAGCTCGGCCACCGTGCTCATTCGATCACCTCGCCGCGAAGCAGGAAGCGCGCGGCCGCCGCGGTCGACACGAAGCCGAGCGTGCCGATGACGAGCGCCGCCTCGAAGAACGCGCGCGTGCCCGTGGCGACTCCGGAAGCCAGGATCAGCAGCATCGCGTTCACGTAGAGCGTGTCGAGCGCGAGCACGCGGTCCTCGGCGCGCGGGCCGCGCGCGAGGCGCACGAGCGCGAACAGCATCGCGAGGGCGAGAAGCAGCTGGGCGGCGGCGATCATTCGAATATCTCCATGAGGGGCGTCTCGTAGCGTTGCTTGAACTTGCCCGCCATCTCCGCGGGTTCGGAGAGGTCGAGCACGTGCAAAGTGAGCAGGCCTTGCGCGCGGTCGTAGCGGACCCAGCTCGTTCCCGGAGTGGCCGTGACGATGCAGGCGAGCACGGCGAGGCCCGCCGGCGCACGTAGATCGAGCCGGATCGGAAGGAAGCCGGCCGTGCGCGGCGCGCGCCTGAGGCCGAGGACGATGCGCCCCACGGCCACGTTCGATCGGACGATGTCCGCGAAGACGGTAAACCCGAGGCGAAGGGCGGTCCACGGCCGCCGCGCGCTCCTGCCGCGCAGGCCCGACTGCAGCCGCGCGTACACGGCCGAACCGCCGAGCGCGATCGCGGCACCGAGGAGCAGGTGGCCGGGCGCGGCCGATTCGTTCAGCACCAGCCACAGCAGCAGAAGGAGGACGAATACCTTCATCGCCGTGGGAGCACCGCGTCGATATAGGCGGCCGGGGCGTGGAGCGCACCGGCGGCCTGCTGCAGGTAGCGCGTCGCCGGCCCCGCCCACACCGTGAGCGCCACGCACAGGGCGAGCAGGCCCGCGACGGGAGCCATCTCGACGAAGAGGACTCGAGGGGTCGAGCGCTCCGCCCCCCAGAAGATGCCGACGCCGGCGCGCCCGAGCGCGATGATCGCGGCGAGTCCCGCGACGAGGAGCGCCGCGGTGAGCGTCCATGCCGCGGGCCCGGGCTGGGGCGTGAGGATCCCCGAGAGCAAATAGAGCTTCGCCACGAATCCGGGCAGCGGCGGCAACCCCGCGACGAGCAGCGCGCAACCCACGAAGGCGAGGCCCAGCAGCGCCATGGTCGCCGGGATGGCGGGGCCGGTCTGCACCCCGGGATCGTCTTCGCCGATCCCGAACGCTTCGGCGGTCACCGCGAGCAGGTCGGCGCCCGGCGCGCGCGCGCGCTGTACCAGCTCGGCCAGAAGGAAGAGCGCCGCCACCCCCAGTGTGGAGGCGACCAGGTAGTACAGCGCGCCCGTGGTGACGGACGGATCGGCGCGGCTGAGCGCCGCGAGCAGCGTTCCCGACGAAACGACGAGGCTGTAGCCCGCGATGCCGCCCAGGCCCTGGGCGGCGAGCATCCCGCAAACGCCGAAGACCAGCGTGGCGAGGCCGCCGTACAGCAGGAAGTCCGAGGCGCCGGCGCCACCGAAGAAGAGCAGCCAGAGGCGCAGCACCGCGTAGATGCCTACCTTGCTCAGGATCGCGAAGAGCGCGGCGGCGGGCGCGGCCGCGGCGGCGTAGGTCGAGGGGAGCCAGAAGCCCAGCGGCCACATCGCCGCCTTCACCAGGAAGGCCAGGGCGAGGATCGAGGCTCCCGCTTCGACGAGCGCGCGATCGCCCGCAGCCACCGCGGGGATGCGCTCGGCGAGTTGCGCCATGTTGAGGGTGCCGGTCACGCCGTAGATGAGGCTCACCCCGAGGAGGAAGAGCAACGACGCGGCGAGGTTCACCACGATGTAGTGCAGGCTCGCGCGCACCCGGGCGACCCCCGAGCCATGCAACGCGAGCCCGTAGGAAGCCGCGAGGAGCAGCTCGAAGAAGACGAAGAGGTTGAAGAGGTCCCCGGTGAGGAAGGCGCCGTTCAGCCCCATCAGCAGGAACTGCAGCAGCGCGGGGAAGCGGCCCGGCGCCGAGTGCCAGCGCGCGAGGGAAAAGACGAAGGACGCGATGGCGAGGAGTGTCGCAAGCAGCACCATCACCGCCGCGAGCCGGTCGGCCACGAGCACGATCCCGAAAGGCGCGGGCCAGCCGCCGAGCGCGTAGACCAGGGGCGAGGGCCCGTCGGCCGCGTCGACCAGCGCGATGGCGCAGGCGAGCAGCGCCGCGAGCGAGGCGGCTCCGATGGCGGCCTTCACCGACGGGCGCTTTTCATCGATGAGCAGCATGAGGGCGCCGGCGGCGAGCGGCAGCGCGATGGGCAGGATGGGAAGGTGCGCGCCCCAGCTCATCGCTCGCGCTCCTGGCCGTCCACGTGGTCGGTGCCGGTGAGCCCGCGCGCCGCGAGCAGCACGACGAGCAGCAGCGCCGTCGTGGCGAAGCCGATGACGATCGCCGTGAGCACGAGCGCCTGCGGCAAGGGATCGGCGAAGCGCGAGAAGTCCGGCACGACGCCCGCCTCGACGATCGGCGGCAACCCGCCGCGGACCCAGCCCATCACGAAGATGAAGAGGTTCACGGCGTAGGACAGCAGCGTGAGCCCCACGATGACCTGGAAGGTGCGCGGTCGCAGCAGCAGCCAAACGCCCGAGCCGCCGAGCGCGCCGATGAGGAGCGCCACGATCATTTCCATGGATGTCGCACCGATTGGTGGGCCAACGCGATGAGCAGCAATCCCGTGGCACCCACGACGAGGAAGAACACGCCCAGGTCGAAGAACATCGCGCTGGGCACGTGGAGGGCCCCGAACACCGGCAGCGTGAAGTGGGCCGTGTGCGAGGTGAGGAAGGGGTGCCCGAAGAAGAAGGCCCCGGCGCCGGTCGCGCCCGCGGCGAGCAGGCCCAAGCCCATCCAGCGCATCGGCCGGATCGCGAGGCGGTCCTCCGCCCAGCGCGTGCCCCCGCCGACGTACTGGAGCACGACGGCGATGGCGAGCGCCACCCCGGCGGCGAAGCCGCCGCCGGGAGAGTTGTGCCCGCGCCAGAGCAGGTATGCGGCAAGCACCGCGATCAACGGGAACATCGCGCGTGTGATGACGGAGGGCACGAACACGTCGTCGGCCGCCTCCTCGCGGGACTTGCGCCGCTCGGGCGC
>CAMPHL010000287.1 GCA_946885905.1 uncultured Pseudomonadota bacterium
GCGGCGTGCGCGAGGGCGAAAAGCTCGTGCTCATCGCGCCCGGCGGGGCACGGTTCGAGTTCCAGCCGGCGGCGGCGAGCTAGCGTCCACTCTCGAGTTTCGCGATCGCCGCTTCCAGGCGCTGGCGGGTCTTCCAATAGTCCTTCCAGGGATCGCTGCGCTGGCGCGCCAGGCGCGCGGGCAGCGTCTTGATGTTCCACTGGTCGGCCGACTCGAGCTTCGCGAGCTCCCGCCAGGCGATCGGCACCGACACGCCCAGGCCCGGGCGGGCCCGGGCGGTGAACGCTGCCGCCGTTGGCGCCGTGGTGCCGTTGCGCAGGTAATCGACGAAGATCCGCCCGACGCGGTTGCGCGCGCCGCTCCTGGCCACGAAGAGCTTCGGGAGCGTCTTCGCCATGTGGACCACGACCTGCTCCGAGAAGTCGCGCACCTCGCCGTGCGTGCGTTCGGGCGTCACCGGGACAACCACGTGCAGCCCCTTCCCGCCGCTGGTCTTCAGGAACGACTCGAGGCCGAGCAGGTCGAGCACATGCTTCATGAGCCCCGTGGCCTCCTTGAGCGTGGCCCACGAGATGCCCTCGCCCGGATCGAGGTCGAAGACCACGCGGTCGGGATGGTCGAGGTCCGGGGCCGTGGCATTGCCCGTGTGCAGCTCGATCATGTTCATCTGCGCCGCGCCCACCAGCTCCTCCGGGGTCGCGATCGCAAGCGGCGCCTTGTCGCGCATCTCGTGCTTCTGGAAGAAGAGCTCCCCGCCGATGCCTTCGGGCGCGCGCACGAAGGCGAGGGGCCGCCCCGCGATGTGCGGCAGGATGTGCTTCGCGACCTTCGCGTAGTACTCCACCAGGTCGATCTTGCGAAAGCCGCTTTGCGCGTCGATCACGCGCTCGGGATTGGTGATCTTCGCGCCGGTCGCCTTGGCCGGCGAGCGCAGCGGCACGTTGCGGTTGCCGCGCCTGGCTTGCGGCGCCGCGGCGGCCGGGCCGGGCGAATCGAGGTGCTGCACCGGCTCGCGGGTGATCGCGCGCGGCTCCTTGTCGGTGCGCAACCCGTGGAAGACCGGATGGCGCACGCGACCATCGGAGGTCCACTCGGAGAAGGCGACTTCGGCCACGAGCCTGGGCCTCACCCAATGCGCCTTCACGCCCTTTGGCCGGCTGGCGAACGGCATCTTGTCGGTGGCAAGGTCCTCGAGCTTCGCGTAGAGCGAAGCGAGCCCGGCCTGGTCGAAGCCCGTGCCGACATTGCCCGCGTAGACGAGCTCGCCGTTCTCGTCATGGACGCCGAGGAGCAGGGAGCCGAATCCCGTGCGGCTGCCTTTCGGGTCGGTATAGCCCGCGATCACGAACTCCTGGCGGCGCGAGCATTTCACCTTGACCCACGCGGTCGACCGGCCCGAGCTGTAGGGCGCGTCCGCGCGCTTGCCGATAAGGCCCTCGAGCCCCTTGCGGCACGCGCCTTCGAGCAGCTCTTCGACCGGGCCCTCGAACGTCTCGCTGTAACGCACGTGGGGCGTCGCCGCGGAAGCGAGCGCGGCCTCGAGCACCTTGCGGCGTTCCACCAGCGGCACGCGCGTCAAGTCGTAGCCGCCGAAGTGGGGCAGGTCGAAGACGAAGAAGACCATGTTGCTCGTCTTCGAGGAATCGAACGCGTTCTGCAGCAGCTGGAAGCTGGGGTTGCCTTTCGGATCGAGGACGACGACTTCGCCGTCGAGCCACGCCGAGGCGAGCCCGAGCTTGCGAAGCTCGCGGTGCAGGACCGGCATGCGCGCGGTCCAGTCGTTGCCGTTGCGCGTGAAGAGGCGCACGTCGTCGCCCTCGATGCGCGCGAGGACCCGGTAGCCGTCGAACTTGACCTCGTAGAGCCAGCCCTCGCCCTTGGGGGGCGCGTCGACCAGCGTCGCGAGCTGCGGCGCCAGCGCGAGCGGGAGCCTCGCCTTCACGGCCTGCTTCGGGATCGAGTCGAGATCGGGCGTCGCCGGGGCGACCTTCGATTTCGGCTTCTTCGAGGCGGCGCGTTTGGCGGGACGCTTCGCGCCGCGCGCCGTGCCCTTCAGCACGCTGTCGGGCAACTCCTCGACGACGTCGTACTCCGCGGCGGGCCGCGCTTCCTCGTCGTTCTCCTTGATGAGGAGCCAGGGCTCCTGGCGCTCGCCTTCGCGCCCGTGCATGCGCACGAGGTTCCAGCGCCCGCGCAGCTTCTCGCCGTGCATGTCGAACTTGAGCTTCCCGGCCTTGTAGCCGGCTTGCGGATCGCCGACCGGCTCCCACGTCCCGCGGTCCCACACGATCACGGTGCCCGCGCCGTATTGGCCCTTCGGGATCACGCCTTCGAACGAGGCGTACGAAAGAGGGTGGTCCTCGACGTGCACGGCCATGCGCCGCACCTTGGGATCGAGGCTGGGCCCCTTGGGCACGGCCCAGCTCTTGAGCGTGCCGCCGAGCTCCAGGCGGAAGTCGTAGTGCAGGCGGGAGGCGGCGTGCTTCTGGATCACGAACGAGAGCGCCTTGCCGGTGCGCGCGACCTCGCCGCGCGGCTCCGAGGTGACCCCGAAATCACGCTTCTTCCAGTATTGGGAAAGGTTGCCGGCCGCCATGCAGGATGGACCGGGCCTGTCGGGCGAGGTTCTCGCCTTGGGATTTGCAGAATCCTCCGCTATGATCGCGTGCGAGCCCAGAGTACAAAGGTCGCACCAGGGCGATCGTCCATCCCACAAGGAACCCGATGAAGAACCTGTTCAGCGTTTCGGCCGTGATCCTCGCCGCCTCGGCGGTCGTCGTTCCCGCAACGGTTTCCGCGCAGAGCCAGCGCGGTCTCGAGGCCCGCTCCCGGGCGGCGCAGTTCTGGACTTCCGAGCGGCGCGCCAATGCCATCCCCCGTGACCTCGTCATCGACGAGCACGGCCTCGGCTACATCCGCGGGCGCGGCGGCCAGCTCATTCCGCACGGGCACGACATCGCGGCGCAGGCCGGGAAGCCGTCGGGAGGCGGCGGCGATACAACGGGACCGACCTATGGCGCGATGAGCCCCTCCAACACGACGGTCGGCGCCTCCGCGACGCTCTCCGTGGCCGTTGCCGATCCGAGCGGCGTGAAGAGCGTGTCGATCAGCGTTCGCAAGGGAAGCGGAACCGCCCAGTCGTTCGCCGCCAGCCAGGGCGGGGGCGGTGTCTGGAGCGTGAGCCTCAGCGGATTCACCGACGGGGCCTGGAGCTGGTGGGCGGTCGGCAAGGACAACGCCAAGCCCTCCAATACGTCGACGTCCGAGATCGCCAACTTCACCGTGAACACGAGCGGTGGTGGCGGCGGGCCGGGCCCGGGCACCGTACCCAACGACGAATGGACCGAAGGCGGCCTGGTGCAACAAGCCGCCGGCCGCATCTACTTCGAGATGCCCGCGAACAAGCGCCGCACGCGCTGGGATGGATACGTCTGCTCAGGGACGGTGGCAGCCGACACCAGCACGGGCCGCTCGATCGTCATCACGGCCGCCCACTGCGTCTACGACGACGCCAACAAGGCGTACGCGCGCAACGTCCTCTTCATCCCCAACCAGGCCGGCACCACTGGCGCCGGGACGGACCTCAACTGCGCCAACGATCCGAAAGGCTGCTGGGCCCCGGACTTCGGCGTGGTGGACGTGAACTGGACCACACGGACCTTCCCGGATAACGTCGCCTGGGATTATGCGTTCTACGTCTTCGACGATGCGGGGTCCCATTCCGGCAACGGGGCGGGCGGTGCGCTCGACGCGGCTGTGGGAGCGATGACGGTGCAGTTCACGTCGCCCTCGGTCGGCGTGCTCACGCATGCGCTCGGCTACTCGTACAGCGAAGATCCCGACTTCATGTACTGTGCGGATCCCATGACCATCGAGGGTGCTGTCAACTGGTGGCTGCCCAACTGCGGGCTTTCGGGTGGCGCCTCGGGAGGTCCCTGGTTCCAGCCGGTCAACGGAGGCAACGGCTCGATCATGTCGGTCAATTCCTGGGGATATACGACCATGCCCGGCATGGCGGGCCCGAAGCTCTCCGGCACTTCGGCGCAGTGCGTCTTCAATGTCGCGCGCGGGCACGCCTTGGGCTCCAACTATGCCGACGGCAACGCCGGCGTCACGGTGACCTGTCCCTGACCATCTGTGAAGGGCTCGAACGGCCCGCTTCGGCGGGCCGTTCTGCTTTCGGAAACCTCGGCGCAAAACGGATGTTCTGACTGGATTGCCGCGTGTTTCGG
>CAMPHL010000288.1 GCA_946885905.1 uncultured Pseudomonadota bacterium
GGGCCAGGTACGGGCCTGGCCCGTACCTGGCCCCGGTGTGTCGGTCAGAACGCCTGGCGCTGGATCGCGATGCGCCGCCCGTCGGGCAGCGTGAGGTTCGCCGTGGTGGCGCTGGTGAATTCGATGGCGAGGCTGCCGGCGTTTTCACTCGTGCGCGTGGCCGGGCGATACGGCTGCCCCACCGCTTGGCCGTTCGCGTAGGTCCACCAGTTGCCGGCGATGCGCATCGGGTCGGACGACGTCGGGCCCACGGTGATGTACCAGGTCGGGCGCCCCTGCGCGTCGTACATGTAGCCGGCCACGTCGGCGAATCCGTTCTGCCACTCGATGAAGAAGCCGCGGCCGCTCTCATCCGGGTTCCACCACCAGCCCGACTGGGGCAGCCCCGATTGCGGGGTTGCCGTGAGCCCGTTGGGCACGAACGGCTGGCGCTCGATGGGCGTCGTGCCCCCCGGCCAGACCATCGTCGCGTGAGTGGCGTCGGAGAATGCGAGCGTGACGGGGCCCGCGGGCGCGAGGCCGGGCAGCGCGTAGGTACCCGTCAGCGTCTGGCCGCCCGAAGCGCCCATGAAATCGGCGGTGAAGAGCGAGCCGTCAACCGAAGTGGCGCCGCCGGCGACGTTCCACGTCGCCCGACCGTCGGCGTCATAGTGGAAGGCCGCCATGAAAAGGCGGTTGCCCTTGCCCTCGATCGAGAAGCCGCGTCCGCCCTCCGCCGGGTTGTACCACCAGCCCGTCTGCGGCCCCCTCGGGTCGCACGAGACGGTGCCGGCCACCTCGAGCGCGCGCTGGTTCACGCCGCTCGCGATCATCTGCTGCGCGCTCGTGCCGTATCCCACGTAGAACGCCGTTCCCGCGATGTTCGGCGTGGCGACGTTGTCCAGGATCTTGACGCTCTGGCCCGAGGCTGAAAGCACGCCCGTCACGTAGGCGGTGAGCCCGGAGGCCGACACCGCGTGCAGCTCGCCGGCAGCATTGAGCTGCGCGAGCACGCACTGCACCGGCGCATCGGCCTTCGCACCCTGCGCCTTCCAGGTCAAACCATCGCGCTTCACCATCGCGGCATTCGCGACCACCGTGGAGGGCGCCACCGCAAAGACGTACACGCTCGCCGTCGTGCCAGCATCCTGCGGGCGCGGCTGGAAGTTCGCGGTCGCATTCGCCACGGTCGGCGTGATGTTCGAGCTGACCGTCAATGGGAAGGCCTGTTGCGACCGCTCGGCCTTCACGGTGAGGTTGGTGATGGTGCCGTAGTACGCATACCGGTTCACCGGGCCCGTGGTCACATCGATGTGCGTGCGGAAGTTGGCTGCCAGGTAGTACTCGTTGCCTGCCACCATGGTGCCCGCGGGAATCGTGAGGCTGGCCGAGCCGGCGGCGGGCGACGAGGAGCGCAGCGCCCAGTAGTCGAACACGTTGGCGGCCTCTCTTCCGAGAAAGACATGGACCGAGGCATCGGTGCCCGAGCCATAGCCCGTGAAGGTGTTGGTCGCGACCGAGAAAGGCTGTCCCGGGTCGACCACGTACTTGCCCTCGATCCAGGTCCCGCCCGCCAGCGTGAAAACCGGCGCGTTGAAATAGAAGTTGCCGGCGAGCGAGAACGGATAGCTCGTTCCGTTGGCGGTCACCGTATAGGTGCCGTTCGGGTAACCCGCATCGAGCGCGGACTGCGAGAAAGCGACGCCCTCGAAGTGCCACCAGCCCGTATAACCCAGCGTCCTCGTCCCCGAAAACGGCCCGGTGACTGTGGGAGCGGGCATGGACCCCGGCCCGTAGACCGCAACGCCTAGTTGAAACTGCCCCTGTGTGACGCTGCCGGGGCCGCTTTGGTGGTAGCTGCGCAGCTTCCCCAGCTCCACGCCGCCGACCTGTGCGAGCGTTGCGCCGCTTGCCGCTGCCACGCATACCATCGCAAAGACTCGGGCAACGTGCCGGATCGGAAGGAACGTGGTTTGTGCGCGCATGGCCTTCTTTTGTTCTTGTGCAGCCCCGAAAATACCGGCGCGTCCCGTTTCCGTCAAAGGCGGCCCCGGCGCAGGCTAAACTCCCGCACCATGATTCCGTGGAGACGCACCATGCCCCGACTGCACCGACTCCTCGCGGTTTGCCTGCTCACGATCGCGCAAGGCGCCCTCGCACAATCCCCGCGCGCCATGGAGGACGAGCCCTCCGAATACCGCGACCGCAAGGACCAGCAGGAGGCGTATCGCAGGGGATACGAGCGCGGCTACGACCGCGGCTTCCAGCGCGGCCGGGAAGAAGCGCGCCGCGGCGCCACCCTCGCGCCGCCCGCCGCTGCCGTCGCGCCGCCACCGCCCGTGCTCGGCCCGATCCAGGTCAC
The DNA here is from genome assembly GCA_946885905.1 of uncultured Pseudomonadota bacterium. The sequence goes on from CAMPHL010000288.1 coordinate 2,342, forward strand.
GAGCGCGTCCTACGGCTCGACCTCCAAGAAATGCAACGCCATGCGCTTCGTGGCCCGCCAGTCCAACGGCCATCGCCAGCACTCGTTCAAGGTCACCAACGACATGTGCGGCGATCCCCACCACGGCGAGCGCAAGACCCTCGAGGTCGCCTACTGGTGCGGCCAGGTCGCGCGCACCGCCTCCGCACGGGAGCACCAGGACATCTTCCTCAACTGCCTGAGCTGAATGAACGGTGTCGGAAATAAACGGTGTCAGACACCAGAAATGGTGTCAGACACCGAATATTTTTCTCATCCGCTCGAAGTGGCTGCCTTCCCAGTACACGCGCTCGCAGCCGGGGCAGCGCTTGAAGCGCTCGTAGTGCCCGCGCACCTTTTCGGGTAGCCGGTTGACCACGTCGGACTTGGGGACGTCCTCGAGCAGCGTGTTGCACTCACGGCAGCGTGCGAAGGGCCGCACAAGGCCTTCGAGCTGCAGCGCGCGCAGGACTTCAGCGAGTTGCGCCTCGCTCTGCGTGGCGCGCACGAAATAGCCGCGCTCGACCTCGCGGCGCCGAAGCATCCCCTTGTCGCGCGTGAGGATCGTGCGGCGCTGCGCGGAGGCGAGCGTGACGATCTCGTCATCGCCCCAGGAGTTGCCCCAGAGCGTGTCGAAGCCCGCCATGCGCAGGTGTCGCGCGAGCTTGCCCAGGTGCACGTCGGCCACGAAGCGCGGATCGCGCAGCGGCCGGGGACGCAGGCGCAGCAGCGGCGTGATGTCGAGCCGTTCGAACATCGGATACACCGCCACGCGTTCGCCGCCGCGCAGCAGGTGGGTGAAGTCGACGGAAACGCCGTCCACGAGGATGAGGTCCACCTCCACGTGCGGCACGCCGGCCGACTCGATCGCATCCTTGACCGACCTCGCGCGGTCGATCTCGACGTCGAAGTCGCGCTTGCGCCGCTCCTCCGGCAGGAAGTCGTTCAACTCCTCGTAGAAGCGGAACCGGGCGGTGGGGCGAGGCATTCGGCGAGGCTGCCGAGGTAGCTGCGGAAAGCCGCATTGTCCGCCAGCGCGCCGAGCGTGGGGCCGTGGGTGAGCCGGCCCGCGTTCACGAAGATGAACCGCTCGCAGGCCTCGGCGAGCAGCTCGAGGTGGAACGGCTCGTTCGGATGCAGGCACACGAACACCACCTTGCCCTCCGCGCGCAGCCGCCGGAAGAACTCGAGCATGAAGCCGATGTAACCGTCCTGCAGGCTGAACTGCGGTTCGTCGAAGAGGTGTACCAGCGGCTCGGTCGCGTGCGCACGTTCGAGGAGGGCCGAAGGAACCGCCTTGCGGAATGCGCGCACCTGGTAGGACTGGTGGTAGTGCATGGCGAGCCGCGCGCGCTCGGCGTAGCGCACACGATGGATGTCCTGCCCGTCGCAAAGCACGCGCCCGGCGGTGGGCCGGTTGCTGCCCGTCATGAGCTCGAACAGGGTGGTCTTGCCCGAGCCGTTGGGCCCGAGGACACCCACGATCGCGGGTCCCTCGACGGCGAAGTCGGCCTCGAGCGTGAAGGTCGGCGTGCGCGAAGCCCAGCCGGCGGTATAGACCTTGCGCAGGTTCTCGACGCGCAGCATTGTCAGGCTCCCAGCAGCCGCGCGCGCAACGCCGCAACCTCGCGCAGCCGCGCAGCGGGACCGGAATGCACCAGGCGGCCCCGGTCGAGCACGCACACCTGGTCGGCGACCTCGAGCGCGGTCTGCACGTTCTGCTCGACCAGCAGCACGCCCACGCCCTCGTCGCGCAGCCGCCGCACGACGCGCATCACCTCCTGCACGAGCCGGGGCGCCAGGCCTTGCGAGGGCTCGTCGAGCAGCACCAGCCCGGGCGCGCCCATCAGCACGCGCGCGATC
>CAMPHL010000289.1 GCA_946885905.1 uncultured Pseudomonadota bacterium
GGTCGTCGGCACGCCGAGCTCGTTGCCCGCCACGATGATCGCCTCCATGAGCTCGTGCTTCACGCCGATGTCCGAGCACCATTGCATGCCATCGCCGCCGTGCCCGGGAAAGGCGCCGCGGCTGTTGCGCTCGGAGCGGATGAAGTAGGGCAGCACGTCGCCCCAGCCCCAGCCCGTGTTGCCGGCGTCGCGCCAGGCGTCGTAGTCCTCGGGCTGGCCGCGTACATAAATGAGTCCGTTGATCGAGCCCGAGCCGCCGAGGCAGCGGCCGCGCGGCCAATAGAGCTTGCGGCCCTTCATGTTCGGCTCGGGATCCGTGTAGAAGCCCCAGTTGTAGACCGGGTGGAACATCGTCTTCCCGTACCCGATCGGGATGTGGATCCACGGGTAGCGGTCCTCGGGGCCGGCTTCGAGGAGAAGCACGCGGTTGCGGGGATCTTCCGAGAGGCGGTGGGCGAGCACGCAGCCGGCGGAGCCCGCGCCCACGATGATGTAGTCGGCGCCTGGCCGAAGGTCGCGCGGGCGTTCCACTATTCGGCGAAGACGGTGTTGGCAAGGGCCGGCATGAGGTCGGGAAGAGCTTCGCATAACTTCCGGCGGCCCGGGTGCCGGATGCTCCTGATAGGATGGATTCGAATGACCGGCGTCGCGATCGTAGGCGGTGGATATAGCGGCGCCGCGGCGGCGGTGCAGCTATCCCGCGCCCGCGGTCTTTCGCTGGCGATCGACATCGTCGAGCCGCGCGCGGAGCTCGGCCGCGGGCTCGCCTACTCGACGCCCGACCCGGACCATCGCCTCAACGGCCCGCTCGACAACCACCTCGTCGATCCTTCGGTTCCCGACGAGATACTGCGGTGGTGTGCCGAGCGTGCGATCTTCGAGCGGGATCCGGATGTACGCGGCTCGAACGGAGCGCTGTACCTGCGCCGAGGGGACTTCGGCGCCCATGTCCGCGACGTGGTGCGCGCCACGCCTTCGATAAGCCATCACCGCGTGTCGGCCACCGGATTGCGGCGGAGCGCGACGGGCTTCGAAGTGCTTGCGGGCGCTGTCCGCATCGCCGCCGATTTCGTGATCGTCGCGACGGGCACCGGCACCTCGTCGTTTCCCGGCGCATTCTCCGCGCTCGAGTCGCACCCTGGGCTCATCGCCGACCCGTTCGATCGCGCGCGGCTGCTCGGCATCCGGTCCGGCGCGCGGGTCTTCCTCGTGGGCGCCGGGCTCACGGCCCTCGACGTCGTCTCGACGCTGCTGCGGGCCGGGCATCGTGGCCGCATCACGGCCTTCTCGCGCCGCGGCGTGCGCCCCCGTCCGCCGCGCGACCGGCTGCCCGAGGGCTCGACCTCGGGCCTGATGGATCGCATCGACGGCCCGATGCCGGCGTACATCGGCCAGGTGCTGGAAAGGGGCGGCATCGTCGACCTTTCGCGGGCCCTGCGCCGGAAAATCGAAGAGGCGCGCAAGTCCGGCGAGTCATGGCAGCCGGTGTTCGACGAGCTGCGCAACTCCGTCTGGCGCTTCTGGCCACAGTTGCCGATCGATGAGAAGCGACGGTTCCTGCGGCACCTGCGGACGTGGTACGACGCGCACCGGTTCCGCACGCCGCCGCAGAACGCGGCGATGGCCGCGGAAGCCGAGCGCGCCGGGATGCTGGTCTATCCGACCGGCCGCATCCGATCCGTGCGTGAAGTGGGAGAGCGCATTGCGGTGAGCTGGGTCGATCGTGCCGGCGCGACCGTCGAAGAACGTTTCGACGTGGTCGTCAATTGCGCCGGCCTGGATGCCTCGTGCGGGGCCACGTCCAATCCATTCCTCACCGACCTCCTCGCGCAAGGCCTGGCCCGCATCGACCCCACCGGCTTCGGGTTCGAGGTCGATGCGCAGTGCCGGCCGATCGGTCGCGACGGCGCGCCCACGCCCGGATTGCGCATCGTCGGGCCGCCGTCGGCCGGGTCCCTCGGCGACCCGCTCGGCGTGCCGTTCATAGCGCCGCAGATACGGCGGATGATTCCCGGAATCCTCGCCGAGCTACGATAGCTCGCAACATCCACCCAAGGAGGAGACCCCCATGGCACTGCGCCCGGAATTCGACACGCCCCGCTTCAAGGAAGGACTTGCCACCCGCCGCGACGTGCTCGGCGCCGAATACGTGGACAAGTCGGTCGCCGCGGCCGACGACTTCACCGCGCCCTTCCAGAAGCTGCTCACCGAGTGGTGCTGGGGCGACACGTGGAACCGGCCGGGCCTGGACCGCAAGACCCGCAGCATGCTGAACCTCGCGATGCTCACGGCGTTGAACCGTCCGCACGAGATCAAACTGCACGTGCGAGGTGCGCTCAACAACGGGCTCACGCTGGAGCAGATCCGCGAGGTGCTGCTCCATACGATGGTCTATTGCGGCGTGCCCGCCACCCTCGACGCTTTCAAGGCGGCGAAGGAGGTAATCGACCAGGAAGCGGCCAGGAAGTAGCGATGGCCGAAAAAGCGATGCCCCGCGACCTGCTACAGTAGCGCCGCGATTCGCCAGCAACGACCAACAAGGAGGAGTGAGATGGCCCGTTGTTCCCGCAGGCGCGCTCTCGTGGCCGGCATCGTTTCCACCCTCGCGCTCTTCGCGGCCGCCCCCGTGGCGCACGCGCAGGCGCTCACCAAGCCGGTCGAGATCATCGCGCCCGCGAGCCCCGGCGGCGGATGGGACACCACCGCCCGCACGCTCGCCAAGGCGCTGCAGGACGAGAAGGTCATCACCCAGCCGATCACCGTCGTGAACAAGCCCGGCGGCTCGGGCGTCGTGGGCTGGACCTACATGAACAGCCACGCCGGCGACGGCCATCACGTCGCGATGAGCTCCACGATCATCCACGCGAACCGGCTGCTCGGCCGCAGCGCCATGACGCTGGAGGACGTGACGCCGCTCGCGATGCTCACGACCGAATGGCACGCCGTCGTGGTGGGCGAGAAGTCCCCCATCAAGAACGGCAAGGACCTGATGGCGAAGCTCAAGCAGGATCCGACGTCGCTTTCGATCGGCGTCGGCCTGGGCGTGGGCAACGACGACTACATGTCCTTCATGAAGGCGGCGAAGGCGGCCGGCGTGGACGTGACGAAGCTGAAGCGCGTCGTGATCTTCCCCTCGGGCAAGGAGCTCATGGTCGCGATCCTGGGCGGACACGTGGACGTGATCTCCACGGGCCTTTCCGAGATCGTCGAGCAGCATCGCGCGGGCAAGGTGCGCATCGTCGCGATCTCCGCGCCCAAGCGCCTCGCCGGCGCCGACGCGGACCTGCCCACCTGGGACGAGCAGGGCATCGACGGCAGCTTCGGCCACTGGCGCGGCCTCTTCGGGCCCAAGGGCATGAGCGCCGCGCAGGTGAAGGCGTGGGACGACATCCTCGCCCGCGTCGTGAAGACGAAGACCTGGAAGGAAGGCATCGAGAAGCACGGCTGGGACGATGCCTTCATGCCGAGCGCGGAGTACAGGAAGTTCCTCGAGAAGGAGTACGCCTCCTTCACGGAGACCTTCCAGCAGCTCGGCATCATGAAGACGAAGAAGTAGCCGCCCTTCGGCGTCGCCGGCTCGCGCCCAGCGCGGGCCGGCTTCCGACCCTCGCAGGGCCTTCCTTGGCTGACCGGATCCTCGCGGCCTGTACGTTGCTCCTTTCGGGCATCTACCTGTACGCGACGTACCGGCTGCCGGCGATGGAGATCGGCGACCCGCTGGGGCCGAAGGCGTTTCCCTACCTGCTCGGCATCCTCTTCGCGGCGTCCGCGGTGCTGCTCTTCATCGAAAGCCTCCGCCCCCGGCCGCCGGCCGCGGCGGACCCGGCGCCGCCCACCGCTTCGCGGCCCCGCGCGGTGCTGGGCGTCGCCGCCGCCACCGCGCTGCTCTTCGCGCTCCTCGAGCCCCTCGGCTATCTCGTCGCCGTGACGGCGTACCTGTTCGCCCTCTTCTCCTGGCTCCACCCGCGAAGGCCGATCGCGAGCGCCCTCGTGGCGGTGCTCTTCGCCCTGGGCAGCTACGCCCTCTTCGTGAAACTCCTGGGCGTGACGCTCGCCAAGGGCCTTTTCTCCTTCTAGCGCGATGGAAGTCCTGCAGCACATCCTCAACGGCTTCGTGGTCGCCACGCAGCCGATCAACATCGCCTACCTCTTCGGCGGGTGCCTCCTCGGCACGGTCATCGGCGTGCTGCCGGGCATCGGCCCCGCGGCGGGCATCGC
>CAMPHL010000290.1 GCA_946885905.1 uncultured Pseudomonadota bacterium
CTCACCGCGCCCGACACGCAGCCGCGCTTCTACGGCTTCAGCCCCGAGCCGCGGCCGCGCCTCATCGCGTGGCGGCCGACGGCCTCGCCCGCGCTGTCGCTCGCCAAGGGACTGGACCGCGACCACGCGGTCGACGAGACCGGCCACCAGATCGCCGTCTTCGGGCGCATCGGCTCGCGCCCGTTTACGCTCGGGGAGCAGCGCAAGCTCTATTTGAACCCTGACGGGACCGTCTGGACGGTAATGGATCAAAGCAGGTGAAAGCGGGAAGCAGAGGAATCAGGGGAATCAGGGGAATTCAATGACCGAGCTTCGTGCCATGTTCGACGTAGCCGCGAATCGCCTTCATCGGCTTTTCCCTGCTTCCCCTGCTTTCTCTGCTTCCCGCTTCTTCCTGCTTTTGATGGCGGCAGCAGCGCAGGCGCAGCCGCTGCCGTACGAAGCGAAGGGCAAGCACCTGGGCGTCGTGAACTGCGCCAACAGCCTCTGCCATGGATCGGTTTCGACGTGGAAGGACTCCAACGTGCTGCAGACCGAGTACGTGACCTGGTCGCGCGTCGACAAGCACCACACGAAGGCGCTGCCCGTGCTGCGCGAGGCGCGTTCGCAGCGCATCGCCCGCAACCTGGGCCTCGAGCAGCCGGCGCACGAAAGCAAGGTCTGCCTCGACTGCCATTCGCACAACGTGCCGCCGGAGCAGCGCGGCGAGCGCTTCAAGCCGGGCGACGGCGTGAGCTGCGAGGCCTGCCACGGGCCCGCGGAGGGCTGGATCGAGGCGCACGTGGCCCCGGGTGCCACGCACGCCGAAAACGTGAAGCGCGGCCTCTATCCCACCAGCGACCCGGTGGCCCTGGCGCGCCTGTGCCTGTCGTGCCACTTCGGCAACAAGGACAAGTTCGTCACCCACCGGATGATGGGCGCGGGCCATCCGCGCATGAGCTTCGAGCTCGACACCTTCGCCCAGACCCAGCCGCCGCATTTCGTGGCCGATGCCGATTGGCAGCGGCGCAAGGGCACCTTCGACACCGTGCGCCTCTGGGCCATCGGCCAGGCGGTGGCCGCGACCGAAACGCTCGACGTGCTGCTCGATCCCAGGCGAAGCCGCGACGGGCTCTTTCCCGAGCTGGTGATCTTCGACTGCCACGCCTGCCACCACCCGATGTCGGAGCTGCGCTGGTCGCCGCGCGTGCATGCGAGCCCGGGGCGCATCCGCCTGAACGACTCCGCCTTCCTCAGGCTGCGCCAGATCGCCCGGCGCGTGCTGGCGGCCGAAGAGGCCAACGTCTTCGCGCAGCGGGTGGGCGAGCTGCATCGCGCGGTGGCGGGCGACGGCGGCGATCCGCTCGAGGCGGCACGCGCGCTTCGTGCCATGCTCGACAGGATGAAGACCCTGCTCGCGGCGCGCACGTTCGCCGCCGAGGATTTGCGCGCCATCGCAATGGGCCTGGTGGAGGATGGGGTCGCGGGGCAGTACCACGACTACGCGGGCGCGGAGCAGGCCACAATGGCGATCGGCAGCGTGCTCGCCTTCATGGGCCGGCGCGGGGAGCTCGCCAACGTGGCGGGCGCCAACGCGGCGCTTGCGAAGCTGCACGCGGTCGTGAGGGACGACGAGAAATACCGCCCGGAGCGCTTTCGCGAGGCGCTCGCGGCGCTGGGCTCGATGCTGGGGAGATAAGTGGCCAGGTACAAGATCGGGATCATCGGATCGGGCCCCGCGGGGCTTTCGGCGGCGGCGCACGCAGCCGAGCTGGGCATCCCGCACGTGCTCTTCGAAGCCGAATCGCGGCTGTCGAATACGATCCAGAAGTACCAGAAGGGCAAGCACGTGATGGCCGAGCCGCAGATCCTGCCGCTGCGCAGCCCGCTCACCTTCCGTGCGGGCAAGCGCGAAGCGGTTCTCGAATCGTGGGAGTCGGAGGTCCGCAGGATCGGCGTGAACATGCACCTCGGTTGCGCGGTCACGGCGGTGGAGGACTCCGGCGGGGCCTTCGTCGTCCGCGCGGGCGGCGAGGCGTTCGAGTGCGAGAAGGTCGTGCTCGCGATCGGGCTCCAGGGCAACCTGCGCAAGCTCGGCGTGCCCGGCGACGACCTCGACCGCGTGCAGTACCAGCTGGACGATCCCGACGAGTACCGCGACGAGACCATCGTGGTCGTGGGCGCGGGCGACGCCGCGATCGAGAATGCGCTGGCCCTCGCCGGGCACAACCAGGTGATCCTGGTGAACCGCAACGAGGAATTCACGCGCTGCAAGGAAGGCAACCTCGCCCTGGTCCTCGCCGCGATCCGCGAAGGCCGCATCGATTGCCGCTACGGCACCTCGTCCGCGCGCGTCGAGGCGGCCGGGGGCGGGATGCCGCTCGCGTTCTCGGTCAAATCCCCGGCCGGCCCCGACGTGATCGAGTGCCACCGCATCATCGCGCGCCTGGGTGCGAGCCCGCCGCGCAAGCTGGTCGAGGGCTTCGGCGTGCGCTTTCCCAACGACGACCCCGCGTCGGTGCCCGAGCTTTCGCCCCGGTACGAATCCAACGTGAAGGGGCTCTACATCGTGGGCGCGCTGGGCGGCTATCCGCTCATCAAGCAGGCGATGAACCAGGGCTACGAGGTGGTCGAATTCGCGCTCGGGCGGGAGATCGAGCCGGCCGACGAGCCGCTGCTGCGCGCCAAGTTCGCGCCATTCTCGAAGAAGGCCGTGGACGTGATGCTCGACCGCATCCAGTCGGGCGTGCCGGTGCTCGCGGGCATCAACCGGCTGCAGCTGCGCGAGTTCCTGCTCGAGAGCGAGCTCATGTCGCCCGCCGAAGGCAGCTACATCTTCCATCGCAACGACTACACCAACTCGTTCTTCATCGTGCTGGGCGGGGAGGTCCTGGTCGAGCGCACCGACGCGGCCCGCAAGCGGCATTGGGCCCCCCTGCCGCAGGGCACGTTCTTCGGCGAGCTGGGCCTCATCTCGGGACGGCGGCGCTCGACCTCCGTTCGAGCCGGCGCCGGCTGCGTGGTTCTGGAGGCGCCGCGGCGCGCGATGCTCAAGCTCATCGCCTCGGTGGAACCGGTGCGCAAGGCGATCGACGAAGCATTCGTGAAGCGCGCGGTGCAGGCCTACCTCGCGCCGATGCTGCCCGCGCAGGAGCTCGACGCGCTGGTCGCTTCCGGCGTGGAAGTGAAGCGCTACGGCGCCGGCGAGACCCTCTTCGAGGAGGGCCAGCCTCCAGACGGGCTCTACCTCATACGCCGCGGCTCGGTCACGGTCGCGCGCAAGCTCGCGGGGCGCGAGGTCGTGCTTTCCTATGTTTCCGCGGGCAACTACGTGGGCGAGATGGCGCTCATCTCGGAGTCACCGCGCACCGCCACCGTACGCGCCGCCGTCGCCACCGAATGCCTGGTGCTGGACGCGAACGTCTTCAAGCAGGTCCTGTCGCGCAATACGGTATGGCGCGCCGACATCGAGCAGCGCTTCCTCGATCGGCTGCGCGCGAACGCGGCGATGGAGGCGCAACCCGATCCGGGCGGCGTCCTCTCGTTCCTCATGCAACAGGGCCTGGGCGAGGCCACCGACGTGCTGCTGATCGACGAGTCGCTGTGCGTGCGCTGCAACAACTGCGAGAAGGCGTGTGCCGACGTCCACGACGGGACCTCGCGCCTCGACCGCGAGGCGGGACCGACCTTCGCGCAGATCCACGTGCCGACCTCGTGCCGCCACTGCGAGCACCCGCACTGCATGAAGGATTGCCCGCCGGACGCGATCCACCGCTCGCCGAACGGCGAGGTGTACGTGGACGACACCTGCATCGGCTGCGGCAATTGCGAACGCAACTGCCCCTACGACGTGATCCAGCTGGCGCCGGTCGATCCCGCGCGCAAGCGCCCGAGCCTCTGGTCGTGGCTCGCCTTGGGGCTCGGGCCCGAGCCCGGCATGGAGCCGCGGCCCAAGGGCAAGGACATCCCCAAGAAAGCCGTCAAGTGCGACATGTGCAAGGACCTGCCCGGCGGGGCGGCCTGCGTGCGCGCTTGCCCCACGGGGGCGGCGATTCGCGTGAGCCCCGAGCAGTTCCTCGCGTTCGCGGAAGCGCGCGACTAGGAAGCCCGCGATGAAGTGTCCCAGGGATTCGCAGGCGCTGGTGTTCGTGGACGACGGCAGGCACCTGCGCGATCGGTGCCCGCGGGGCGAAGGGGTGCTGCTCGACCGCGACGAGGTGGCG
>CAMPHL010000291.1 GCA_946885905.1 uncultured Pseudomonadota bacterium
ACGCTGGGGCTGCTCGACGCCCGGCGCCTGGGCTTGATGAAGCGCGACGCCGTGCTGGTGAACACCGCTCGCGGCGGAATCGTGGACGAGGCCGCGCTCGCGACGATGCTGAGGGAGGGTCGCCTGGGCGGCGCCGCGCTCGACGTCTTCGAAAACGAGCCGCTGCCCGCGGGATCGCCGCTGGCCGGCGCCCCGCGGCTCATCCTCACGCCGCACATCGCGGGGGTCACGCTCGAGGCGAACGAGCGTGTGAGCGCGCTGATTGCAGAGCGCGTTGCCGAGGCACTCGACCGCCTCTAAGGGGTGGCTGACCGCCGATGTCGAGCGGCAGCTTTGCTGTCCGCTCCGACAGCGTTCCCGCTAATGTTTGAACACCTGAATCAAATTGTTGTAATCGTCCGTCCATAGCCGCCATCCCGGCTGCGGCGCGACCGGCTCGGTCGCCTCCACGATCTCCTTCCTGAGAATGAAAGGCTTGTGGCGCGTGACCAGCACCCAGTCGCTGGTCGTGCCGCCTTCGTCGCCGGTTTCGTGGAGGTAGGCGTACTCGAGGCCGTGCTTCTCGGCGATCTGGAGCAGCACGGGCTTGAGGTCCAGGAACCTGTTGGAGACGTGGAAGGCGATCACGCCCTCGGGCTTCAGGTGCCGCAAGTACTCGGTGAACGCCTCGTAGGTGATGAGGTGGACGGGGATCGCGTCGCCCGAGAAGGCATCCACCGCGAGCACGTCGAAGTTCTGCGCCGGCTCGCGCTCGAGGGCGAGGCGCGCATCGCCCAGGACGGTCTCCATCTTCCCGGGCGAATCGTCGAGGTAGGTGAACCAGGTCCTGGCGACTTCGATCACCGCCGGGTTGATGTCGTAGAAGCGATAGGTGTCGTCGGCATCCGCGTACACCGCGAGCGACCCCGCGCCCAGCCCGATGATGCCGACCTTGATGGGCTTGCCCTCGAAGGCGAGCAGCGTTCGCCCGATTCCCGACGAGGTCTTGTAGTACGTGGTCGCCGAGCGGCGATACTTCTCCGACATGTACTGCTCACCGTGCAGGATCGCCCCGTGGACGAGCGAGCGGTACTTGGCTTCGCCCTCATCGACGCGGGAAGTGTTCTCCTTCACCCGCAGCACGCCGTAGTAGTTCCGGTGCACGTACACGGCGTCCTCGGTGAAGGTATGGACGCGGTAGCCGAGCGCCGCCGCGGTGAAGCCCACGACCGCCACCAGCATCGCCATGATCGGCAGCGCGCGGCCGCGATTGAGGATCACCGCGAGGATGGCCACCACCACCAGCGCGATCTCGAGCTCGAAGTAGGCGGGCAGCACGACCGGCGCCACGATCCCGACCAGCACGCCTCCCAGCACGCCGCCGAGGGACACGACCAGATAGAAGAAGGTGAGGTGCCGCGGGCCGGGCCGCATGCGGGCGAGCTCGCCGTGGCAGAACATGCACACGAAGTAGATGCCGACGGTGAAGACGAGGATGTGCCAGAGCAGCTCGAACTGCAGCGTCTTGTCCGCCAGGAACCACGCCATCACGCAAAGGATCCACACCAGGCTCGCCAGGTACGTGTCGCGCATGTACCAGTTGCGACCCTCGAAGCAGAGGATGAAGGTGAGCAGGTAGATCGCCAGCGGGATCACCCAGAGCATCGGGAACGACGAGATGTTCTGGGTGAGGTGGTTGGTGACGGCCAGCAGAGTCACCGACCCCATGGCCGAGAGCGCGAGCCACAGCGCCACCGTGCTCCATCGCGGTGCAGGCTCGGCGTCGACGGCTTGGCCGTCCATGGTGTGGGTCGGCAGCGCCGGGAGGCTGCGGCTTGCCCACGCGAGCGAAGCGCACAGCGCCACGAACAGGGCGAATCCGGCCGACCACCCGATCGACTGTTCCGGGCCGCTGAAGTTGGGCTCGAAGAGGAACGGGTAGCCCAGCAGCGCGAGCATCGAAGCGAGGTTGGAGAGCGCGAACAGGCGGTAGGGGCTGGATCCCGGATGCGCGCGCGCGAACCACGCCTGCACCAGCGGACTGGTCGAGGAGAGCAGGAAGTAGGGCAGCCCGATGGTCGCGAAGAGCAGCGCGAGGATGCGCACCACCGGGTTGTCGTCCCCGGATGGCTTCCAGCCGGACTCCGCGGTGATCGGCAGGAAGGCGAGGCTCGCGGCGAGCAGCGCGGCGTGGATCCACACCTGCTTCTCGCCTTTCACACGGCTGGTGAGCCAATGCGCGTAGGCGTATCCCAGCAGCAGGACCAGCTGGAAGAAGACCATGCACAACGTCCACACGATCGCCGCCCCGCCGAACCACGGCAGGATCTGCTTGGCGAGTATGGGTTGGACGAGGAAGAGGAGGAACGCGGAGACGAAAACCGTCGAGGCGTGCAGCGGCATGGCCGGCAGTATACTGGCCCGCGTCGATGCTCACTCTGATCGTCCGCGTCTCGCTCGTGCTCGAGCTCATCGCCTGGATCGCATTGGCCGCGTGGCTGCATCGCAGCCATGGGTGGAGCCTGCCCATGGGGGTTGTCGGCGCGGCGATCGGCAGCCTCGCGATCCGACTGGCGCTCGTGTGCTTCACCTGCGCGCTCGCGTGGATCTTCCGCTGCGAACGCTCCCCGGCGCAGCGCCTGGGACCGCTCGGCACGCTGCGCCTGGTCCTCGGGGAATGGCGCGCGATGGTCGCGGACAACTTCTGGTACCTGCCATTCGACGCGCTGGCCGTGCGCGCCGATCCGCCCTTTTCACGCGGCGGGCCGACGCCGGTCCTGCTGGTGCACGGCTACATGAGCTCACGGGGCTATTGGGCCCCGCTCGTGCGCTGGCTCGAGGAGCGCGGCGTCACCAACTTGCACGTTCCGAACTTCACTTCGGCGTTCTCGACCATCGAGCGGCTCGCCGACGAGCTGCACGAGGAGATCGAGCGCATCGCCGCGGGCACCGGCCATGAGCGCGTGGTCCTGGTCTGCCACAGCATGGGCGGGCTGGCTGCGCGGCTGTACATGCGCGAGCGGGGTGAGAAGCGCGTCGCGCGCCTCATCACGCTGGCGAGCCCGCACCACGGCACGGCGCTCGCCATACTCGGCCTCGGCGAGCATGGCCGGCAGATGCGGCGCGGGAGCGCGTTCCTCGACGCGCTCGCCGAAAGCGAGGCCGCGCGCCCACCGGCGGTCCCGACGTTGTCGATCTACTCGGTCCACGACAACCTCGTCGCGCCGCAGGACACGAGCCGGTTGCCCTGGGCGCGCAACGTCGCCGTCGCGGGCCTGGGACACGTCGCCCTCATCGCGTCGGGCCGCGTCCACCCGCAGCTGCTCGAGGAGATCCGCGCGGCCGGCCCCGCCGGCTAGAGCAGCGCCAGCACTTCCTCGGCGTGGTTGGCGACGTCGGGCTTGTCGATCACGTGCGCGATCTTGCCCTTCTCGTCGATCACGAAGGTCACGCGGTCGGCCATACCGGCCGCGGACTTGAGCTTCGAAAGCAGGCCCGGTCCGCCGATCGTGCCGTAGGCGCGGCCCACCGTGCCGTCGGTGTCGGCGAGCAGCGGGAAGTTGAGCTTGTACTTCTCGGTGAACTTCTGGTGCGAGGCCTCGTTCTGCGTCGACACGCCCAGGATCGCGGCGCCCCTGGCCGCGATCTCCTTGTCGTGGTCGCGCAGGGAGCACGCCTGCCTGGTGCAACCCGGCGTGTCGTCCATCGGATAGAAGTACATCACCAGCTTCTTTCCGCGGTAGTCCTTGAGCGACACCCTGGTGCCGTCCGTGAGGGTGCCGCTGAAATCGGGGGCCGGATCTCCGGCTTTCAGGGGTGTACCCAACTTGCCTCCCGTGTGCGGTAGTCGTCGAAGGCGGCGGCGAGTCTTGCGTTCATGGCTACCAGTGGATGCCCTGCGTGATCTGGGCGAAGGCCATCTGCTCGGGCGTGAGCTCGACGTCGGGCTCGCCATCCTTCTTCTTCCTGCCCGAGGCCGCGGAAGAATCGGGGAACATGCGGAAGGCGGTGTTGAGGATGATCTGCGTGGCCTTCGGCGCCACCGCGTGCAGGATCTCGCCGAAGATGCCCAGGCGTGTCGCGATCCTCACCGGCTTGTAGACGATCGCCTCGACCACGAGGTCGGCGGCCTGCTCCGGGGTGAGGGTCGGCACGTGGTTGTAGAGCTTCGTGGGCGCGATCATCGGGGTCTTCACCAGCGGCATGTTGATG
>CAMPHL010000292.1 GCA_946885905.1 uncultured Pseudomonadota bacterium
GGGAGGAGCTGCGCGTGGCAATCGGTGAAGTGCAGCTGGCTCACGTTGCCGAAGCTCGGGATGTGGGAGAGATCGGTGCCGTCGGCGGCGAGCGCGGAGCGCGAGGCGAGTGGCAATCCGGAGGCTGCGGCCACCGCGATGGCCTCGAGGAAGCAACGGCGGTCCATCAGCCCAGCTCGAGCTCGTCGGAGATGGCCTTGATCCCGGCCGCGGCGCAGGTGTCGTCGTTGTCTCCGCCCGGCGCGCCGGAGACGCCGATCCCGCCCAGGAGCGAGCCTGCGCCCTCGATCATCTGCCCTCCGGCCACTGCCGTTGCACGCGGAACGTGCCTCAAGCCGCCCATCGGTGTGTTGGGGCCGGTCGCCTTGGCGAGCTCGCTCGTGTTGGTGCGAAAGGAGACCGCGCTCCACGCCTTGTTGGTGGCGACCTCGATGGTGTGCGGGCCGGCGAAGCGGTCGCGGACCAAGGCCTGCGTGATGCCGGAACGGTCGACGATGGCCACGGCGACCTGGAAGCCGTCCGCGCGGCATTTGGCGAGCGCTGCCTGCGCGGCCTTGAGCGCCGTTTCGGGAGTCAGCTGCTTGACCGTAAACGTAGCCGACTGAGCTGAAGCGGGTGATGCGAGAAGCAGCATCGAAGTGGCTGCAACGCGCCATCGAGCGGCCCGAGGGTCCGCTCCGATGGCCGCCCCGCTACCTTGTTTCCGCTCGGCCGTCACTGGTTGATGGGCGACTTGGGATCCATCAGCAGCGCCACCACGTCCTTG
This sequence comes from uncultured Pseudomonadota bacterium, assembly GCA_946885905.1. Next base: position 767 of record CAMPHL010000292.1, read on the forward strand.
ATCTGCTGCTCGGTGAGGATATTGCTGTGGCCGAAGCGCGGCATGCTGGAGCACGCGGAGAAGGCCTGCGAGTTGTAGACCTTCGAGTAGGCGTACTTCTGCATCTCCGGCGTGTAACCGCGGATCTTGCCGAAGTTGTGGAGTGACGGGCCGATGGTGCCGAAGGAGAGCTCCGCCTTGGACAGCTGGTGGCAGGCGTAGCAGTTGGCCCCGGACGGGCGCGACGGATCGTCGCTGTACTGCATGCCCTGGCCGCGCTGCGCGATGCGCTCGCCGCTCTTGAAGTCGCCCATGAGGTTGCCGTCGGCGGGGTACTTGATGAGCGCCTGCTGCGCCTTCTCGAGCCTGTCGGCGATGTCCTTCGGCAGCGGCTTGCCCTCGTACTGGCTGCACAGCTTCTGCATGTCGTCCTGGTCCAGGCGGTCGAGCTTGGCCTGGCCGCGCTCCTTGAACGAGGCCTTCATCGTCGCGAGCGCCTTCTCCGCGTATTGGGAGTCGTCGGCTTGCTGCATGCCCGCGCAGGCGGCCGCGAGCACGGCAATCGTCGAGAGCGCGAGGAGGTTGGTTCTTTTCATGTCCGTTCTCCTAGCGCTTGATCGAAGGGGCGTCGAAGGTGCCGCCGTTGGCGTTCTTCGCGAGGTAGGTCGTGAGCGCGATCGAAGCCGGCGAGACGAACGCGAGCTCGGGGAAGCGCTGCTGGCGGAAGCAGTCGTTCAGGCGCCACTGGAAGGAGCGCACCTCGCCTTGCGACACGCGATAGGCTGGCCAGGAGGTGTAGGCGCGCTGGGCATCCGCGGTCTTCGTGAGGTTCGGCAGGTCCTGCAGGCGGATGCGCTGGTTGTCCACGCCGTGGCAGGTGGAGCACGCGAAATCGTGCGGGCCCCCGCGGAAGAAGAAGATCTTCCGGCCGATCTCGTAGGCTTCCTTCTCCTTCGGATGCGCAAGCGCCACGTTCATCTTCATGCCACGCGACTGGCCCGTGACGTACGCGACGAGCGCATCCATGGGCACCTTCTTGCCCGGGCCGCCGAACGGGTCCTTCTTCGCTTCGGCGGGCGTGAAGCCCTGCAGGTTCACCATGCAGGTGACCAGCCGCGACTCGAGGTCCTCGACCTTGTCCGTGTCCGCGAAGTACTTGGGCAGCACCGTGTACGCGCCCTTGACGACGCCGGGCCCCAGGCCCAGGTCGCACTTTTCGAGCGATGCGTTTTTGGGTCCGCGCTTCTGCTTCCAGAGCTCCTCGCCGCGCATCTCCCAGAGCTCCGCGGGGTTGCCGTCACCGAGCGCGGCGCGATAGCGCTCGATTTCCTCGATGGTGGATCGCGGCTGCTGCGCGATTGCGACAGCCGCACCGAAAGCGGCCAACGCCGCCACCAGCCGGTTGATGGTCCGGTTCACTGGACTCCTCCTCGTTGTTTTGGTTGCGGAACTACGGTTTCAGGTACGCGTAGCCTTCCTGGAACTGGAGGCGGCTCACCTCGGCCACGCCCGAGGGCACATAGGTTACGTCTTCGATCAGCTTGGACTTGTCGATCTTGCGCGACTTGAGCGTGATCTCGCAGACGCGGAATTCCACGCCTTGCGACTTGAGATCCTGCACCGTGACCTCGAACGGGTTGCCGTTCTTGTCCTTGGCGCCCTTCATCAGGTAGTTGATGCCGGCAGCGTGCATCACCATCACGATCCTGGCCTTCGGATCGACGCTCAGGTGGTTGCGCACGTTTCGCAGGGCCTGCGGCGCGCGATCGACGTCCTCGTTCATGTGGTAGACCACCTTGACCGGGTCACCGGGGGCCGCGATGGCTCCCAGGGACACGGCTGCGAAAGCGAATGCGGCGAGCAGCGTGCGCATGGTCGGCTCTCCTACGCGATCGTGGCTTCGTCGGTGCGCTTGTCGCCCTTGTTGTCGGTCCAGGTGATGGTCACCTTGTCCCCGGGCTTGCCGCCCGCGAACTTGAACTGCAGGAAGGGGTTCTTCGAGACCGCCGGGCCCCACTCGGCCGAGAGCACGGTCTTGCCGTTGTGCTGCGCGGTCACGTTCTGGATGAACCAGGCGGGGATGGTCGCGCCCTTGGAGTCCTTGCGCTGGCCGGTCTCCATCTCGTGGCTCATCAGCACGCGCACATCGACCTTGTCGCCTTCCATCTTGGCGCGGATCTTCATCGGGTCTGCCATGTCAGCCTCCGCAGCCGCCAAGGGTCACTTTGACCTCCTTGGTGGCGTAGTAGTACTTGCCATCGGCCTTCACCAGCGCGATGACGTTCGAGGTCTGGCCCATCTTCACGCGCGTGTTCACCGAGGGCTCGGTGCCTTCGGGAATGGCGAAGCTCGCGGCCAGGATGTTGGGGTTCTTCTCCACCAGGAGCGCGAGCTGCTCGGTCCTGGGCAGCTTGCTCGTGATGGTGAAGGGCACGACCGCACCGTTCTCGGCGATGTCCGGCGAGGTGATGGTGATGTCCTTGTTCTCGACGGCGGCGCTGCCGCCGAGGGCCTTGACCACGTCGTTGAGCGACTTGGTCTCGAAGGCGGCCTTGTTCCAGCCCTGCTGCGCCCACGCGCTGCCCGGCTTGAAGAGTCCCGCGGCCATCGCGAGGCTCATCACCGCCAGTCCGCCCGTGCCCTTGAGCGCTTCCCTGCGACTGCTGTTCATTGTTGAGCTCCTCAGTAAACCCTTGAAGGATTGTGGGAATGTTTCATTCCCGAACGAAAATCATACTCCACCGAGTATCCATTGGACGAGCCGGCGGGCGTCGTCCCGTGCCAGGTCCGGGTTCGCGGGCATCGGGATCGAGCCCCACGTGCCGCTTCCGCCGGTCCGCAATTTCTCCACGAGCGCCGATTCGGCATCGGGACGCCCCTTGTATCGCGCCGCGACCTCCTTGAACGAGGGTCCGACGATGCGCTTGTCGGTGGCGTGGCAATTCAGGCAGGCCTTGCTCTTCGCCAGGTCGGCAATTTCTGGCACCGGGGCCTGGTACGGGCCTGGCCCATGCCTGTCCCGTACCTGGCCCGTGCCTGGCCCGGGTGTGGTGGTTGGCCCCGGCGTGGTGGTGTCTGCGCCGCGGGTGGCGCCGACGGTGCGCTGCTGCTCGGCGAGGTTGCCGTGCGCCCCGCGAGCGTGCTCGGGCAGCTCGGACCTGGGCCGGCCGCTGGTCGGGCAGTCCTTCATGCAGGCGACGTTTGTCACGTCGGGCTTGCCCTTGATGTCCCAGAGCCCGTGGTTGCGCTGCATGCCGTTGCGGTTGGGCAGCAGGTTCTGGACTTCCGCGATGTTGCGGTCCGAGAGCACGAAATCGGCCGGGAGGATGTCGCCCAGGTGAAGCAGGTACGCCACCACGGAGGAGGTCTACTCCGTGGTGAGGCTCTTCGGCGCATTCCACGGCATCGCGCGGTTGATGTAGTC
>CAMPHL010000293.1 GCA_946885905.1 uncultured Pseudomonadota bacterium
GGCCCACCTCGTGCGCCATCACCGCCGCCAGCTGCTCGCGCTTCCCGGAAAGACGCACCAGGTCGTCGGTGACCACCACGGCGCCATCGGGCAACGCCAGAGCATTGGCGCCGATCCCCGGACACGAGCGGAATTCGAGGCGAACCTTGCCCGCCTGCGGCGATCCGGACGCGATCCGCGCGAGAGCTTCGCGCTCTTCCCGTTGGCGAGGTTCCGCGATCACGCTCGTGGAGCAGAACGTCCCGTCCAGGAACTGCATCGTCTGCGCACCGAGCTCGCGGCCCGCGGCATCCGGCAGCGCGTCGGCCGCGATACGCGCTCCGAGGGGCAGCCCATAGAGCACGCTCCACGCCCCGACCAGGCCGATGAACAGGACGGCCCCGAGCGCCCATCCCCATCGGCTCTCGAGCCGGCGCGCCCAATCGCCGGAGCCCGCGCGCGGCGGGAAGATGGCACGCACGGCCGCCTCGTTCTCCGTCTGCAACTGGGCGTCCACGGGCAGGCGCAGCAGGTGGCGGGTGCCGGCCACGGGATACTCCACCTCGACCTCGCGCAGCGCGACGGACGCGTCCACGCCGTCGCCGCAGATGCGCAGCAAGTCGCCCTCACGCCGCACGCGCACCCGGCGCCGCGCCGAGGATGCGCCGTCGAAGTAGACGGCGTCGAAAGCCGCGTCCTGCGTCACAGGCTGAAGTCGATGTCGAGCATCTCGCCCACCTCCTCGCCGCCCGCGCCCACGTTCGCGCCGCTGGCCGCCGCAAACATGCCGAGGTCGCCCACGGCGATGACCGCGGTGTGCCCGGCGCGATATCGCATGAGGCGCACCACCGCCCAGGGCGTGGCGAGGCCCATCGTAGCGACGATGGCGAGGATGTTGGTGAGATAGAGGCGGTAGAGCGGCCAGGCCTTCATCGTGCTCTGGAAGGTGACGGGCCCCAGGCTCGCGTTGTTCCAGGTCGCGTTGAGGATGTTCGCCTGGACGTAGGCGTAAAGGCCGATGTAGAGCACGTAGCTCAGCAACGTGACGCCGATGTCGGCGGGGCCGCCGGGCTCGAATCCCCGGCCGGCCATCGCGAAGGCCACGGTGAGGGCCCCGACCGTGAGCCCGACCAGGATGCCCATCCCGATCATCTTTCCGTAGACGTCGAAGAAGTCCTTCTTGAGGGGCCGCGTGTCGAAGTCGGTCGCGCCGTACGAATGGCTGCGGACGATGTACTCGGTGATCTTCACCTTGAAGAAGAAGTAGCCCAGGCCCAGCGTCACGATGGTGAGCAGCCCATAGCCGATCACGATCGCGAGCGCCTTGCCGTATGTGCCGCGGAACCGGAAGCGCACGTTGCGCAAGGCGCTGTTGTGCGCGTTGAACGCCAGCGAGCGCACGATGAGCCAGGGCAGCACGAAGATCGCCGCGGCGAACACCGCGAGCAGGAGCGCCGGCGCGAAGTGGGAGGCGAAGTAGGTGATGCCCACGACGGCCGCGGCGATGAGGCGCCCCTTCAGGATCGCGACGGGATTGCCGCGGTACTCGAAGTGGTCGTCGGCGATGCGGGTGTGGCTGTAGAAATAGCGCTTCTTGCGCACCTTCGCCCAGGCCGAATAGATGCCCAGCGTTGCGATGGTGAGCGCGAGGTTCACGATCCAGATGCGGAAGTATTCGCCCGCCGTGGCGGTGAACTCGATCGGATGCCGGGTAATCGGGGAAGGGGCTTGCGGCTCGGGCGCCGCAGCGGCATGGTCCGGACGGACTAAGCTCCCGGCGAGGCTCCCGCCCTGCGCGGATCCGATGGTTTCCACGTGCGTGCCTCCCCGTTCACGTTTGTTGCCATCGTAGCGTAGGTTGGCGCTCTCCCAGCGCCTTCAGCACCGCCTCCGCGGCCGCGACGCCGCGATCGTTCGCCTCCTCGAAGAGCGACAGCCCGCTCGCATCGCAGTGCGCCACGTGCACGCGGCCCTCGCGCTCCACGAGGCTCCGCCTGGCCGCGCCCCAGATGAAACCGGGCCGCGGCACCGCCATCGCATGGCCGTTGAGGAAAACGTCGACGCGCTGCGTGATCGAGCGGATCTCGGGATGCGGGTGCGCGAGGTCGGCGAGCGCGGCCTCGGCCCATGACTCGCGTGAAGACGCGAGCAGCCGCTGCCGCCCCGCGCGCGGCGCCCCTTCGGTGAGCGGCCGATACCACGTGAGTACGGTCGGCCCCGGCCGCGAGGCCACGCCCTGGTGCGTGGCGACGACGTACCCGAGCGAACGGCTGTCGTAGAGCACGTTGTCCCACGAGAGCGGCGCTCCGTGGTGGACGTAAGGCGGCTCGGAGAGCGTGAGGTTCGCGACTACCCACGGGGCGTAATCGATGGCGCTGCGCGCGCCGCGTGCGGCGAGCGCGAAGGGCGCGGCCCAGATGACATGCTCGGCTTCGATCCGGATCGAGCGCTTCTCGTCGGCGAGGAAGACGCCGAGCTTCACGCCGCCAGCCGCTTCCTCGAGCGAAAAGACGATCGCGCGGGGCACGGTGGGGAAGTCGTAGCGCTCCATGAGGCTGCGCACGATGAAGCCATTGCCCTCGGGCCAGGTGAGCACGTGGTCGCGCTCCTCGCCCGAGGTGGAGGCGCGGCAGGCGAAGTAGTGGATCCCGGCCCAGGCCGAGACGTGGAGGTAGCTCGCGCCATAGTCGTCGCGGCAGGCGTAATCCACGAGCCAATGCACGGCTTCCGAGCGGAACCCTTCGGCGCGCAGCCACTCCTCCATCGGGATCAGGTCGAGCGCGAGCAGCGCCGGGTCGCGCGAGGAGAACTCGAGCGGCGCGGTGAACGCGCGCCGGCCGTCGCGCCCCTTGCGCCGATGGAACTCGAGCATGCGCGCCTGGAAGCGCTTCCACTCCTCCAGCTCCGCGTCGCTTCGCCCCGCCAGCGGCGCGAGGCCCTCCTCCCACGTTCCGTTGCGGTAGAGCCGTTCCTGCGGCGCCGCGCAAAGCGCCCGTTCTTCGTAGCGCGGCGTCTCCGCGTCCGGATCGCCGTGCAGCACGCCGAGCTCAGCGAGCAGGATGCGCGTGGCGCGCGATTCGCGCGTCGGCATGGTCACGTAGTGCGCGCCCCAGGGGTAGGCCGAGGTCGCGTTCCGGCCCCAGCGCGCATTGCCGCCGAGCTGCGCGTCGAGCTCGAGGATCTCGAAGTCCACGAAGGCCGCGCGCCGCAGCCGCCAGGCAGCCGAGAGGCCCCCGATGCCGCCGCCGACGATCACCACCTTGGCGCGGCGCGATTGCGTGGGCGGCGGAAGGTTGCCATCGCGCAACCGGTGGCCGAGGACGTGGTTGGTCGCGAGCAGCTCGCCGGGCGGCGTGGGCGGGGGCTTGCGGGAGCAGGCCGCGGCGGCGAGCGCCGCGCCGGCGGCGAGGAACTGCCGCCGGTCCGTCATCTCACTCCGTCGAGCCGCGTCGCCATTCCGACTCGAAGTATTGCACCAGCACCTGGTTGTTGAGCCGGTTCACCTCCGCGGGCACGCGCTGCATGTCCTTGGGGAAGGTGAAGAGCGCCGGGTGCATGGCGGGCGCCACGAAGCGCAGGTCGAGCGGGTAACGCTGCGGCGGCGACCAGGCTTCGCGGGAGGCGACGATGTAGCCCCACTCGCCGAAGGAAGGAACGAGCGCGTGGTAGGGGGTCGCATGGAAGCCCGCCTCCTCGATCGTCGTCACGATGCACCAGAACGACTTGCGCGCGTACATGGGGGAAGTCGACTGGACCACCGCGATGCCGCGCGACGAGAGCCGGCGCATCAGCAGGTTGTAGAACGCGGTGGTGTAGAGCTTGCCCAGCGAGTGGTTGCTGGGATCGGGGAAGTCCATCACCACGAAGTCGAAGAAGTCGCGCGACTGCTCGAGCCAGATGAAGGCGTCGGCGTTGTGGATCTTCACCCTGGGCGAGTTGAGCGCATCGCCGTTGAGCGCCCGCAGCGCCGGAGCGTCCGCGAAGAGCTTCGTCATCGCGGCGTCGAGGTCGACCAGCGTCACCTCCTCGATGTTCGGGTACTTGAGGATCTCGCGCACCGCCAGGCCGTCGCCGCCGCCCAGCACGAGCGCGCGGCGCGCGTGCGGCACGCTCGCGAGCGCCGGATGGACGAGCGCCTCGTGGTAGCGATACTCGTCGAGCGAGCTGAACTGCAGGTTGCCGTTGA
>CAMPHL010000294.1 GCA_946885905.1 uncultured Pseudomonadota bacterium
CTCCTCAACCGCAGCGACCTGGCCGCGCCCCTGGGCGTGAGCGTGCCGACGGTAACGCAGTGGCTCGGCGTGCTGGAAACGACCGGACAGGTCCTGCTCGTGCCGCCCTACTTCGAGAACCTCGGCAAGCGGCTGGTCAAGTCCCCGAAGCTCTACCTCGCCGACTCCGGGCTCGCCTGCCACCTGCTGGGAATCGACTCGGCTGCAGAACTGGCGAAGTCACCTTTCAGGGGAGCGTTGTTCGAGGGGCTTGTCGCCGCCGAGATCGCGAAGGCGCAGATGGGTACGGGCGAGCGCCGGCAGATCTACCACTTTCGCGACGAGCAAGGACTGGAGGTCGACTTCGTCGTCCCTGCGCGTTCGGGTGGCGTACGGCTGATCGAATGCAAAGCCACCCGGACGGTCACACCTGCGATGGCCACCCCGCTGCTGCGCCTCGCAAAGGCTCTCGGAGCCCGGAAGCACGCCGCTCCGGAAGCGCTCATCCTGCATGAGGCTGCCTCGGCAGGAAGCCCAGGCTCACCCGCGCCCGGCGTTCGCGCCCTCGATTGGCGGCAATACTTCGACCCTCGGTCGCACGCCACGTAGCGACACCGGCTCTCCGGCTTACTTCCCCTTCCCTCGCAGGATCACGACGTTACCCGCGACCGAAACAGCGATCCCGAGCCACGTGAGCGCATGCCAGCGGAACGACTCGAAGGCGGCCGAGATCACCAGCGCCACGATGGGCGTCATCACGCCGATGTAGCCCGAGCGCGCCGCGCCGATGCGCTTCAAGAGCGTGAGGTAGGACGCGAACGCCAGGATCGACCCCAGCACCGACAGGTACACGAGCGACAGCACGTAGGCTGCGGTGGGCTCGAAGTCCAGGCCCTTGCCGCCCGCGATCGCCCAGGCGAGCGCGAAGAGCGCGCCATAGAGCATTCCCCAGGCGAGCGACTGCCACAACGGGAGATGGTGCTCGTAGTTGCGATGCGCGACGAGGCTTCCGAACGAGGAGAGCAGCACCGCGAGCACCGTAAAGACCACCCCGGTCGAGAAGTCTCCCGGCCCCCGCGAGCTGCCGACCTCGGGCCAGAACACGAGCGAGATGCCGACGATGCCCAGCACCGAGCCCACCATCACCTTGCGGGTCATGGGCGTGCCGAAGAAGGCGCGCATGCCGAGCATTCCCAGCAGCGGACTGGCCGAATAGCCCACGGCGACGAGGCCGGAGACGACGTGCTGCTCGGCGTAATAGACGAACACGTAGCTCACGCCGAACATGAGCACGCCCATGAGCGCCATCCAGCCGTGCTCCCGCAGCGTGTAGCGCAGCGGGAGCTTGCGCCACGCGCAGTAGGCGAAAACGAGCACCGAGGCGAGCAGGAATCGATAGAAGACGCTCACGTCGGGCGAGACCCGGCCGAGCTGGAAGGTGATCGCGATCCAGGTGGTGCCCCAGATCAGGACACAGGCCGCGAAGAGGTGGAGGTTGCTCAACTCCCCGCTATTGTCTCAAACCGAAGGCGCGCTACTGCGCGAGTCCCACCTGGTCGAGGATGAAGCTGTAGGTGAAGGCGAGCTCCTTCAGCGCGTCGTAGCGCCCCGAGGCGCCGCCGTGGCCGGCTTCCATGATGGTCTTGAGGATGAGCGGCCGGTTGTCGGTCTTGAGCCGCCGCAGCTTGGCGACGTACTTCGCCGGCTCCCAGTACATCACCTGGCTGTCGTGGAGCGACGTCTCCACCAGCATGGCCGGGTACGCGGCCGGCTTCAGGTTGTCGTAGGGCGAATACGAGAGCATGTAGCGGTAGTACTTCTCGACGTTGGGGTTGCCCCACTCGAGGTACTCGACCAGCGTGAGCGGCAGCGACTTGTCGAGCATGGTCGTGATCACGTCCACGAACGGAACCTGCGAGACAACCGCGCGGAAGAGCTCCGGGCGCATGTTCACCACCGCCCCCATGAGCAGGCCCCCGGCGCTTCCGCCCTGGATCACCAGGCGGTCGGGGGCCGTGTAGCCACGCCGCACGAGGGACTCGGCCACGGCGATGAAATCCGTGAACGTGTTCTTCTTCTTCAGCAGCTTCCCGTCGTCGTACCAGGTGCGCCCGCGGTCGCCGCCGCCGCGCACGTGCGCGATCGCGTAGATCATGCCGCGGTCGAGGAGCGACAGGCGCGATGACGAGAAGTACGGATCCATCGGGAAGCCATACGAGCCGTAACCATAGAGCAGCAGCGGCTGCGCGCCCGAACGCCGCAGCGACTTGCGGTAGACGAGCGAGATCGGGACCCGCGTGCCATCCTTCGCCACGGCGGTGAGCGCCTTCGACTCGTAGTCGGCCGGATCGAAGGGTCCCAGCACTTCGCGGCGCTTGAGCAGCGTGCTCTTGCGGGTGGCCACCTCGTAGTCGTACCAGGACGGAGGCGTCACGAGGCTTTCGTAAAGATAGCGGAAGGTGCCGGTCTCGTACTCGGCGTTGATGCTGGTGTGCGCCGAGTACACCGCCTCGTCGAACGCGATGTAGTGGGACTTGCCGCTCGCGAAGTCGGTGACGCGCAGGCGAATGAGGCCCTTGTCGCGCTCGACCAGCACCCAGAAGTCCTTGAAGACGTCGATCTCCTCCAGCATCACCAGCGGCCGATGGGCTACGAGGCTGCGCCAGTGGCGCGCGCGCGGATCGCCGACCGGAGCCGTGACGAGGCGGAAGTTCGGGCCCTTGTCGTTGGTGCGGATGAAAAAAGCGTCCTCGTGGTGGTCGATGTAGTACTCCACGCCGTTGCGGCGCGGCTCGACCACGCGGAACTCGCCGCGCGGCGCGCGCGCGTCGAGGATGCGGGCCTCGGAGGTGTCCTTCGAATGCGAGGCGAGGACCACGAAGGCTTCGCTCCTCGTGTCGCATACGCCGATGTCGAAGGCGGCGTCGCGCTCCTCGTACACGAACTCCGTATCGCCACCGAGCTCGTGGCGGTGGAAGCGGTAGCTGCGCTTGGTAGCCTCGTGCTCCTCGACGAAGAAGAGCGTGCGGCTGTCGGCCGCCCAGGCGAGCGAGGTCACGCGCTCTGCGCTGTCCGGCAGCATGCGGTTGGCGGCAAGGTCGCGCACGTGCAGGCGGTATTGGCGAAAGCCCACGAAGTCGACGGTATAGGCGAGCAGCGTCCCGTCGGGGCTCACGTCCATGGCGCCTACGGAGGTGAACTTGTGGCCCTTGGCGAGCTCGTTCACGTCGAGCAGCACTTCCTCGGGCGCATCGAGCGCGCCCTTGCGCCGGCAGTAGAGCGGATACTGCTTCCCCTCGATCTCGCGGCTGTAGTACCAGTAGCCGTGGCGACGATACGGGACGCTCTCGTCGGTCTCCTTGATGCGCGCGAGCATCTCCTTGTAGAGCGCCGCGCGGAACGGTTCGAGCGGCTTCATCACGCCGCGCCCGTAGGCGTTCTCGGCCTCGAGGTAGGCGATGACTTCGGGGTCGGCCTTGTCGCGCAGCCAGAAGTAGTCGTCGACGCGGCGGTCGCCGAACTTCCTCATGACCTTGGGCTTGCGCGGGGCGCGCGGAGGTTCCAGGGGCTGGGCGGCCAGGGCGGAGAGCGGGTCTCGAAGGAGCATTGGAAGCCCTGCCGGGAGGCGACAACGGAGGCGGAAATTGTACGACTGTTGACGTCAACGCCGGCCGCGGAGTTCCGTTGTTAGGGTTGTGCAACCGCGCACGATTCCCAGGAGACCCCAACAAATGAAAATCGCCGTCCTCGCGGCCCTCGCCGCCACCTTCTTCCTGCCCGTCGCTGCCCAGAACGCCACGCCCACCGTGGAAGAACGCACGCCGCCCGTGGCGACACCCGCACCGGCCAAGGCCGCCGAAAAGTCCAGGACGCCGCGCGAGACCGCGCGCATCGCCAAGTCGCAGAACAAGGACATGAAGTGCTCCACGAAGCAGAAGCAGACCCGCCAGAAAAAGGCGACCGCCACTTGATTGGCTAGCGCGGAACGCCTCGCCAGGTCCCCGCGGGCCCGAGCCCGTGGGGAAGTTGGCTCGCGGAAAGCGCCGCCTCGCCGGCGTGAATTTTCACCCCTTGCCACCCTGAGAGCCGGACTCGACCAGATCCGCCGTGCGGGAGCAAAATGGCGGCCATGGCGCCGACTTCTTCACTGCTGGAACTCCTGACGCCCCGCGCC
>CAMPHL010000295.1 GCA_946885905.1 uncultured Pseudomonadota bacterium
GCCGAAGATCGCCACCGCGGGCTGGATCGCCGGCAGGCGCTCGGTCGCGGTGACGAACTCTGCGATAATTTCGAACATGCGCCACGCCTCGCGGGCGGAGTGCTGCGAGCGGCGGACGAGCTGGGGATCCGAGGGTTTCGGGACCTTGGGTGCGTTGACGGCCATGGGATTTCCGGCGAGATGAGATGAGCGAAACGAACAAGCGGCTGCTGCTGGTCGACGCGCCGAGCTACTTTTATCGCGCGTTCCACGCGCTGCCCGAATTCCGCAGCCCCTCGGGGGAGCCCACCGGGGCGATCCTCGGCGTGGTCAACATGCTGCGCAAGCTCAAGCAGGACTTCCCTTCGGATTATATCGCCGCGGTCCTCGATCCCAAGGGGAGGACCTTCCGCGACGAGATCTATCCCGAGTACAAGGCCACGCGCCAGGCGATGCCCGAGCCGCTCGCGGTGCAGATCGAGCCGATGATCGAGACCATCCGCGCGCTCGGCTGGCCGGTGATCGTGGTCGACGGCGTGGAGGCCGACGACGTGATCGGCACGCTCGTGACCCACGCGCAGGGGCAGGGCTGGGATTCGGTCATCTCCACCGGCGACAAGGACCTCACCCAGCTCGTGAACGACAAGGTGCTCTGGGTGAACACCATGTCCGGCGACAAGCTCGATCCCGCGGGCGTGAAGGCCAAGTTCGGCGTGCCGCCCGGGCTCATCGTCGATTACCTCGCCCTCATCGGCGACGCCGTGGACAACGTGCCGGGCGTCGACAAGGTGGGACCCAAGACCGCCTGCAAGCTGATCGAGGCGTACGGCTCGCTCGAAGGCGTGATCGCCCACGCCGACGAGCTGAAGGGCGTGGTCGGCGAGAACCTGCGCCGCGTGAAGGACTGGTTGCCCACGGGCCGGCAACTCCTCACCGTGAAGACCGACGTCGAGCTTGCCTTCGAGATGGAGTCGCTCCTCGACAAGGGCGCCGATAGCGGGAAGCTGGTCGAGCTCTTCGGGCGCTTCGGCTTCCGGACGCTGCGCGACAGCATCCTCAACAAGGAGGATGCAGCGGAGCGCGGAGACTCCCTGCCCTTCGGGGGAGCGCCGGCGGGCGGATCCGGGTCGACCGAAGAGCAGCGCGCCGCCGGCCAGCGCTCGATGGAAAAAAAGGGCCGCAACTTCGCCATCCTCAACGCCGGCATCGACCAGGTCGCCGACATCACGCCTTTCGTCGATACGCGCAACTACGAAACGGTCCTGGACGAGGAGGCGCTCGAGCGCTGGGCGAGGAAGCTGGAAGCCGCTCCCATCGCCAGCATCGACACCGAGACCACGAGCCTCGACCCGATGCTGGCCGAGATCGTGGGCATCTCGTTTTCGGCCTCGCCAGGTGAGGGCGCATACGTCCCCGTCACGCACCGCTATGCCGGAGCGCCCGCGCAATTGCCGATCGGGCAGGTGTTCTCGCGGTTGAAGCCCTGGCTCGAGGACGCCTCCAGGCTCAAGGTCGGCCAGAACACCAAGTACGACCGCCAGGTGTTCGGCAACTACGGGATCGCCACGCGCGGTTTCATGCACGACACGCTGCTCGAGTCCTACGTGCTGCAGAGCCACCAGCGCCACGACATGGATGCGCTCGCCACGCGCTTCCTGGGCGCCAGCGGCCTGCTGCAGTACGCGGACGTGGCCGGCAAGGGCGCTTCCTCGATCCCGTTCGACCAGGTGAGCATCGAGCGCGCCACCGCGTATGCCGCCGAGGATGCGGACGTCACCCTCCAGATCCATGGCGCGTTGCTGCCGCGCATCCAGCGCGACGAGAAGTTGAACCGCATCTACGCGGAGATCGAGGTGCCGGTCTCCGGGGTGCTGCTCGCGATGGAACGCCACGGCGTGCTGCTCGACGCGCAGCTGCTTTCGCGCCAGGGCCAGGAGCTGGGCCAGAAGATGCTCGAGCTCGAGCGCAAGGCCCATGAGCTGGCCGGCGGCCCCTTCAACCTGGGCTCGCCCAAGCAGCTCGCCGAGATCCTCTTCGAGCGCCTCAAGCTCAAGGTGGTGAAGAAGACGCCTTCGGGCGCGCCTTCCACCGACGAGGAGGTGCTCGAGAAGCTGGCCCTCGACCATCCCCTCTGCCGCGCGCTGCTGGACCATCGCGCGGTCTCGAAATTGAAGAGCACCTACACCGACAAGCTGCCGAAGATGGTGCATCCCCGCACCGGGCGCGTGCACACCAACTACGCGCAGGCCGTGGCGGTGACGGGGCGGCTCTCGTCCAACGATCCCAACCTGCAGAACATTCCCGTACGCACAACCGAGGGCCGGCGCATCCGGGAGGCTTTCATCGCGCCGCCCGGATCGATGATCGTCTCGGCCGACTACTCGCAGATCGAGCTGCGCATCATGGCGCATCTGTCGGGCGACAAGAGCCTGGTCGAGGCCTTCGCGAAGGGCGAGGACGTCCACCGCCACACCGCCGCGGAAGTGTTCGACACGCCGGCCGGCGAGGTCACGAGCGAGCAGCGCCGCTACGCCAAGGTGATCAACTTCGGGCTCATCTACGGGATGAGCGCCTTCGGCCTCGCGCAGAACCTGGGCATCGAGCGCAGCGCCGCCCAGAGCTACATGGACAAGTACTTCGCGCGTTACCCGGGCGTGGCGAAGTACATGGAGCGCACGCGCAACGAGGCCCACGAGCGGGGCTTCGTGGAAACCGTCTTCGGCCGCCGGCTCTTCCTGCCGGACATCCGGTCATCGAACCAGCAGCGCCGGCAGGGCGCCGAACGCCAGGCGATCAACGCGCCCATGCAAGGCACCGCCGCGGACCTCATCAAGATGGCGATGATCGCCGTCCAGGGCTGGATCGAACGCGAGGGCCTCGCCACCAAGCTCATCATGCAGGTGCACGACGAGCTGGTCTTCGAGGTGCCCGAGGCCGAGCTCGACCGCGTCAAGGCCGGCGTCGAGGCCCTGATGATGGGCGTGGCGAAGCTCGATGTTCCGCTGCTTGTCGAGGCTGGGGTGGGCGAGAACTGGGAGAAGGCGCACTAGCGGCGAGCCCCGCGAGCTTGGGCCCCACGTTGTCGTTGATCCACTTCGCGTCCCACCACTCCACCGGAAGCACCGCCACGCCGTCGAGGTAGACGCCGTAGTGCAGGTGGTCGCCGCCGGCGAAGCCCGTTTCGCCCGTCTTGCCGATCGGCTGGCGCTGCCCGACCGCGTCGCCCACCTTCACGTCGATGGAAGACAGGTGGCCGTAAAGGGTGAAAAGGCCCAGGCCGTGGTCGAGGATCACGGTGTTGCCGTACAGGCCCAGATCGCCCGTGAAGGCCACCGTGCCACTGTTGGCGGCCTCGACCGGATAGTGCTTCGTGACGGACAGGTCGTAGCCCAGGTGATAGGCCGTATCGAGGGTTTGCCCCTGGTACGTGTACGTCCGATGATCGGCGAAGTTCGCCTCGACCTTCGAGTTGCTGAGCTGGCTGAAGGCGGCGTTCCAGAGCGGCTTGGGCGTAGCCCTGGAGGTGACTTCGGTGATCTTGTCCTCGTTCTCCTTGCGCAGCTTCTTGTTGACCGCCAGGAACATCTCTTTCGGGGCCCCCTGGCGCGCCGCCACGTCCTTCAGCAGGGGTGCGACCTTGTTCTGGAGGAAGGAGTCGCTGAGCGCGATGGTGCTCTTGCGGTACCTGTGGCCCTTGAGCTCGTAGGCGAGGCGCATCTCCTTCGTGTTGCCGGCCTTGTCGGTGGCGACCAGCGCCGGCCTCGCCTCCGGGGCGGCGTCGTACGGATGCGCGAAGAACGCGAAGTACTGCTCGGGCTGCCCATTCACGAGGCCCTTGAAGCCGGGAAAGAAGCGCTCCCCCATCTTCACGCCGCTCGTCACCGCGTCCGGTGAGACCCTGTAGAGGAGCGCCCCCACGCCGCCGAAATTCACGTAGCGGTCGTCGGCGATGAGCTCGATGGACGGCGGTGTCACGTCGACCGTCAGCTGCTTCTCGGCCGTGATTTCATTGCCCTTGAAGAAGTGCGAAAGCGAGTCGTCCCGCGCGCGCACGCGCACCGTCACGGGCCCTTCCTTCAGGCCCGGGATCTTCGCTGCCGCGAGGGCAATGCGCTTCTCGCGCACGGGCGAGCCGAACTCCTCGTTGGCGAGGGCGTGCTCGGCCGAGC
>CAMPHL010000296.1 GCA_946885905.1 uncultured Pseudomonadota bacterium
CGCGGCTCATCAGCCTCGGCGCCATCCCGATCGCGGTCTTCTGCGCGGTCTACGTTGTGGTCTGGAAGATCGTCGGGATCACGGGGCCGCACGCGCAGGCCTGGGCGCTCACGCTTTCGCTCGCAGGCAGCTTCGCGAGCCTCGTGGTGCTCGCCTCGCTCGGCTCGCGCGCCGTCGTGGGCGAGGTCGAGGCGGTCCGGGACGCCGTTCGCCACGTGGCCCTGGGGGGCGACAAGCCCGAGCTCCCGGAGCTCACGCCGCCGCTCGAGGAGCTCAAGCACGAGGTCCTCGGGCTCACGCAGCAGATACAGGCGCAGCACGGCGCCATGCAGCAACGCCTGGACACGGCGCGCCAGCAGATCTTCTTCCTCAGCAACCACGATCCGCTCACCTCGCTGCCCAACCGCCGCTCGCTCGAGGAGCGGCTGGAGGCGGTGATCGCCAACGCCAAGAGCCAGGGGAGCACGCACGCGCTGCTCTACGTGGACCTCGACTTCTTCCACCGCATCAACGACTCCTTCGGGCACCTGGCCGGCGACGAGCTGCTGCGCCGCATCGTGCCGGTGCTGCAGTCGAGCCTTCGGCAGGGCGAGGTGCTGGCGCGCATCGGAGGCGACGAGTTCGCCGTGGTCCTCGAGAACGTAAGCGCGGAGTTCGCGCACGCCGCGGCGACCCAGCTGCGCGACGCCGTGCAGGCCTGGCAGTTCGAGTGGGGCGGCAAGGCTTTCCAGGTCGGAGTCTCCGTCGGCGTGGTCGCGATCACCAAGCTCTCGCCCAGCCTCTCGGCGGTCATGAGCGAGGCCGACACCGCCTGCTTCACCGCCAAGGAGCAGGGGCGCAATCGCGTGTTCGCCTTCCACGACGCGCACAGCTCCCAGTACATGCGGCAGACCAGCCGGGGGTGGCTCAAGCGGATCAACGACGCGATCGCCGAGGGCGCCTTCACCTTGATGTACCAGCCGATCATGCCGATCGAGAGCGGGAAGGAGGGCGGCGCGCCGCGCGTGGAGGCCCTGTTGCGCATGGGCGAGACCGGCGGGGAGCTCATCATGCCGATGTCCTTCATCCCGGTGGCCGAGCGCTACGACCTCATGCGCACCATCGACCGGTGGGTCGTCGAGCGGGCGTTCTCGGATTACCGGCGCCTCGCGAAGGCGCGCGAAGAGGCCGCGCCCGCGGAGTTTTCGATCAACCTGTCGGGGCACACGCTTTCCAGCCCCGAGTTCGCCGGCTTCATGCAGGACAAGCTCGCGCAGTATGGGGTGCCGGCGAAGTGCCTCTGCTTCGAGATCACCGAGACCGCGGCGATCGCGAACGTGGAAAGGGCGCGCGCGCTGATCGAGGCGCTGCGGGCGATCGGCGTGCGCTTCTACCTCGACGACTTCGGCTCCGGGCTCTCGTCCTTCAACTACCTCAAGCACTTCCCGGTGGACGGCATAAAGATCGACGGGATGTTCGTGAAGGGCATCGCCCGCAACTACCTCGACTACGCCCTGGTCGAGTCGATCCACAAGATCGGGATATCGCTGGGGCTCCAGACCGTCGCCGAGTACGTCGAGAGCGAGGAGATCGCGCGCAAGCTCGCCCAGATCGGCGTCACCCACGGCCAGGGCTACTGGCTTTCGCCGCCGAAGACCTGGGAAGCGCTCTTCGGGCAGGCCTGAGTTATAATTTCGCGCTGCAAGTCCAACGAAAAAAGCATACAGAACCCATGCGTCCCGTCCGAATCCTCGCCGCCCTTGCGATCGCCGCGGCTGCCTTCCCCGCCTTCGCCGCCGGCGACGCCGCCGCCGGCAAGAACAAGGTCTACCAGTGCCAGGGTTGCCACGGCATCACCGACTGGAAGACCGCCTTCCCGGAGGTCTATCGCGTGCCCAAGCTGGGCGGCCAGAAGGCCGAATACCTGGTGGCCGCGATGAAGGCCTACAAGAAGGGTGAGCGCGACTTCGCCACCATGCGGGCGATGGTCGCCGACCTCTCGGACAAGGACATGGCCGACATCGCCGCGTACTACGCTTCCCAGGCGGTCAACACCGCGGAGCGGAAGAAATGAGAATCCGCCTCGCCGTTTGCGCGCTCCTCCTCGCCGCCTCGCCGCTCGCCTTGGCCGCTTCGGGCGACGCTTCCGTGGGCAAGAAGAAATCCACCCCCTGCGCCGCGTGCCACGGTGCCGAGGGCGTAAGCCCGTCTCCCGACTTCCCCAACCTCGCCGGCCAGTACCCCGACTACCTCCATACGGCGTTGAAGCACTACAAGAACGGCAAGCGCAAGAACCCGATCATGGCCGAGCAGGTGAAGAACCTGACCGAGAAGGACATGATGGATCTGGCCGCGTACTTCTCGTCGCAGCACGCGCTGTCGGTCAAGTACTGAATGCAGGACCGGGCCAGGCCCCGGGCGCGTCAACCGGGGGCCGGCCTCGGGAAAGCCCGGTCTCTCGCGGCCGGGCTTTTCAATTTCAGGCCTTGCGCCGAACGCATTCGAGGTAGGCCTCGTTGTCGAACGCCGCGCCGTGGCGCTGCGCGTTCCAGATGACTTCGGCGAGGCAGTCCATCACGTCGTGCCGCGCCTCGTGCATCGCCCCGTGCTTGCGGGCCAGGGTGTCGACGGCCGCGCGGATGCCCGGCGGCTGGTCGATCGACACCTGCTCCTCGATGGCGAGGTGCATCTGCAGGTGCAGGAACGGGTTGGTCTCCCCGCCCTCGGGCCGCCAGTCCCGATCGAGATAGCGCTCACGTTCCTCGAGGTGGCCGTGGTATTCAGGGTGCTCGAGCACGATCGCGAGCGCCATCGATTCCAGCGGCGTGAGCGTGGCGCCCGCGCGATGCTTTTCCCAGAGGTCGAAGAGGAACTCGCGTGCCTGCGAGCGGTTGGGATTGAACATCAGCGCGGCTTGCGGGTCCCGGCCTTCGCCCTGGGCGCGCCCTTGGGAAGCACGGGCTTCGCGGCCCCGGGTTTCGCCGGGTCGAGCGCCGCGAACTTCTTCTTTTCGGCGAATCCGCACTGATCGTAGACCGGGCACTTCCAGCAGAGGGGCTTCTGCGCGACGCACGTGTAGCGGCCGTGAAGGATGAGGTAGTGGTGGGCGTGCCGCAGGTGCTTGCGCGGGACGACCTTCATGAGCCTCGCCTCGACCTCGAGCGGGTCCTTGCCCGCGGCGAGGCCGGTGCGGTTGGAAACGCGGAAGACATGCGTGTCCACCGCGATGGTGAGCTCCCCGAAGGCCACGTTCAGGACCACGTTGGCGGTCTTGCGGCCGACGCCCGGAAGCGCCTCCAGCGCTTCGCGGCTGCGCGGCACCTCGCCACCATGCCGCTCGAGCAGCAACCGGGAAAGGGCGATCACGTTCCTCGCCTTGCCGCGATACAGGCCGATCGTGCGGATGTATTGCTCCAGGCCCTCGACGCCGAGGCGCGCCATCTTCTCCGGCGTGTTGGCCACGGGGAAGAGCTTCGCGGTGGCGATGTTCACGCTCTTGTCGGTGGCCTGCGCCGAAAGGACCACCGCCACCAGCAGCTCGAAGGCGGTGGTGTGCTCGAGCTCGCTCTTCGGATCCGGGATCGCGGCGGCGAGTCGGTCGAAGAACTCCTCGCGCTTGGCTGGCGTCATTCCCACGCCTCCAGGCGCTCGGCGTGCTCGTGCGCGTCGCGCTCGAGGCGGGCGGCGCGCCGGTCGTGGCGCTCGCGCGAGAGATCGGGAGGCGCAAGCGCGGCCACGGGCAGGAGCCGTATGCAATCCACGGGGCAGGGCGGGATGCACAGCTCGCATCCGGTGCACCACGAAGCGATCACCGTGTGCATGCGCTTGGAGGCGCCCACGATCGCGTCCACGGGGCAGGCCTGGATGCACTTGGTGCAACCGATGCAGGCCGCCTCCTCGATCACGGCCACCTGCGGCGCGCGGTAAGGGCCGTTGGCGGGATCGAGCGCCTTGGGTTCGCGCCCCAGCAGGCGCGCCAATTGCGCCACGCCCTCGTCCCCGCCGGGCGGACATCAACCAGTGTCCGCCTGGCGGCGAGGCCGGTGTGCGGAGTCATGGTCAGCTGCGAATATCCGACGTCGCCCCGGCTCGGGCGGTGCGCGTCAGCCGTCGGCGAGGACAACGCAGCCCGCCATCTGAGCGTTCAGCAGCACTTGCCGTCCGGCC
>CAMPHL010000297.1 GCA_946885905.1 uncultured Pseudomonadota bacterium
AACATGCTCCGCGCGGTGGCGGTCGAGGACAAGGAAGCCCGCCGCAACGCCATCCTCGACGCCACCGAGAAGCTCTTCCTGAAGCACCCCGGCCGCATGGCGAGCGTGGCCGAGGTCGCCGAGGCCGCCAGGCTCGCCAAGGGCACCGTCTACCTTTACTTCCCCGGCAAGGAGGAGATGCTGCTCGCGCTGCACGAACGCCACGTGGAGGCCTTCTTCGCCGAGCTTTCGGCCCTGCTCCGGGGGCCGGGTCCACTCACCTTCGTCCAGGTATTCGAAGTGGCGCGGCGCCACATCATCCACGGGCCTGGCTACCTCGACCTCACGGCGAGGTGCCTGGGGCTCATGGATCGCGAGATCCCTTTGGAGCGCGCCTTCGAGTTCAAGATGCGCGTCGGCCAGATGCTGGCCCAGTCCGGCACCGAGCTCGAGCGCCACTTCCCGCGCCTGGCTCCCGGCGAAGGCGTAGCGCTGCTTTGCAACAGCTACGGGCTCATGGTGGGCCTGTGGCAGCTGATGCATCCCAACCAGCGCTTCGGCGCGGCGATGCAGCGGCCCGAGATGCGCATGTTCCATCGCGATTACGCGACCGAGGTCGAGCGCGCCGTGCTCGCGCTCTGGACCGGCGTGCTCGAGGCCCCGCGCACCGACGCGAAGCCCGCGCAGAGAAGGAAGTCCCGATGAGATCCCTCCTGCTCCTCGTCCTCGCCTTGCTGCTGGCCGCCGCGTGCGGCAACGGCAAGGTGGCCGAAGGCCCGGTGCGCCCGGTGATCACGCAAACCGTGGTGCCGGGTGCATACGCCACGCGCGACGTCTATTCGGGCGAGCTGCGCGCGCGCCATGAGACCGACCTCGCCTTCCGCGTGGGCGGCAAGGTGGTGGCACGGCTTGCCGACCCCGGCTCGCGCGTGAAAAAGGGGCAGGTCCTGGCCCGCCTCGATCCCGAGGATGCGATGCTCGCCGCGCGCGCCGCGGCCGCGCAGCTGGCATCCGCGGAGGGCGACCTGGCGCTCGCGAAAGCCGAGCTCGAGCGCCACGCCGACCTGCTCGCGAAAAAGTTCATCAGCCAGTCGGCCTACGACGTGAAGCACAACGCCTTCAACGCGGCGCGCGCGCGCACCGAGCAGGCGCGCTCGCAGGCGGCAATGTCGGCCAACCAGCAGGAATACACGACGCTCGTGTCCGATGCCGATGGCGTCGTGATCTCCGTGTCGGCCGAGCCCGGACAAGTCGTCGCGGCGGGACAGCCGGTGCTCAAGCTCGCGCACTCGGGCGAGAAGGAGGTCGTCGTGAGCGTGCCCGAGGGCCAGCTATCCCGCTTCAAGGTCGGGCAGCCGGTCGCGGTGTCGCTCTGGGCAGAGCCCTCGCAACCCTTTGCCGGGCGTGTGCGCGAGATCGCGGGCGGCGCCGACCCGGTGACGCGAACGTATGCGGTAAGGGTCAACGCGCCCGCCGCGCCCGCCGGCGCGAAGCTGGGCATGACGGCGAATGTAGCTTTCGCCGATTCCGCGCAGGCGGGCCTGGTCCTCCTGCCGATGTCCGCCATCACGCGCCGCGGCGACCAGGCCGCGGTCTGGGTCGTCGAGCCCGCGACCAGCAAGGTGAAGATGCAGCCGGTCGCGATCGGGCAGTTCCGCGAGGACGGCGTGACCATCGTCGAGGGCCTCAAGGCGGGGGACGTCGTGGTCACCGCCGGCGTGCACAAGCTGCGTGCCGGCCAGAGCGTGCGCCTGGCTTCCGCGAGGCCGCAGGCCTCCGCCGACAACACCGGCAACTAGCCACCGATGCTTCGCCGCTTCAACCTCTCCGAGTGGGCGCTCTCGCACCAGACGCTGGTGCTCTACTTCATGCTCGTGCTCGCCGCGGTGGGCATCGGCTCGTACCGGCGGGACAGCCGGTGCTCAAGCTCGCGCACTCGGGCGAGAAGGAGGTCGTCGTGAGCGTGCCCGAGGGCCAGCTATCCCGCTTCAAGGTCGGGCAGCCGGTCGCGGTGTCGCTCTGGGCAGAGCCCTCGCAACCCTTTGCCGGGCGTGTGCGCGAGATCGCGGGCGGCGCCGACCCGGTGACGCGAACGTATGCGGTAAGGGTCAACGCGCCCGCCGCGCCCGCCGGCGCGAAGCTGGGCATGACGGCGAATGTAGCTTTCGCCGATTCCGCGCAGGCGGGCCTGGTCCTCCTGCCGATGTCCGCCATCACGCGCCGCGGCGACCAGGCCGCGGTCTGGGTCGTCGAGCCCGCGACCAGCAAGGTGAAGATGCAGCCGGTCGCGATCGGGCAGTTCCGCGAGGACGGCGTGACCATCGTCGAGGGCCTCAAGGCGGGGGACGTCGTGGTCACCGCCGGCGTGCACAAGCTGCGTGCCGGCCAGAGCGTGCGCCTGGCTTCCGCGAGGCCGCAGGCCTCCGCCGACAACACCGGCAACTAGCCACCGATGCTTCGCCGCTTCAACCTCTCCGAGTGGGCGCTCTCGCACCAGACGCTGGTGCTCTACTTCATGCTCGTGCTCGCCGCGGTGGGCATCGGCTCGTACCTGCGCCTGGGCCAGGCCGAGGACCCCGACTTCTCCTTCAAGCTCATGGTGGTTCGCGCGATGTGGCCCGGCGCCTCGGCCGAGGAGGTGGAGCGGCAGCTCACCGACCGCATCGAGAGGAAGCTGCAGGAAACGCCGCGGCTGGACTTCCTGCGCAGCTACTCCAAGCCGGGCGAGTCGGTCGTGTTCGTGTTCGTGAAGGACTCCTCGCGCCCCGACGAGATCAGGGACACCTGGTACCAGGTGCGCAAGAAGGTAGGCGACATCCGCGGCACCCTGCCGCAAGGCGTCGCGGGTCCCTTCTTCAACGACGAGTTCGGCGACACCTTCGGCAACATCTACGCCGTGACCGGCGAGGGCTACACCTATGCGCAGCTGAAGGAAGCGGCCGACCGGATCCGCAACCAGCTCCTGCGCTTGAAGGACGTGGCCAAGGTGGAGCTCGTGGGCGAGCAGGACGAGAAGATCTTCATCGAGGTCGCCAACGCCAAGGTGGCGAGCCTCGGGGTCGAGCCCTCGGCGGTATTCGCGGCGCTCGCGCAGCAGAACGCGGTGGCCGCGGCGGGGAGCTTCGAGACACCGACCGACCGCATCTATATCCGCGCGAGCGGCGCGCTCGACTCCGTGGAGAGCGTGCGCGCCATCGCCATCCGGGCCAACGGGCGCCTCTTCCGGCTGGGCGACGTGGCCACCGTCACGCGCGGCTTCGCCGATCCGCCGCAGCCGCGCATGCGCTACATGGGCCGCGAGGCGCTGGGCATCGCCGTCTCGATGGTCCCGCGCGGCGACATCATCGCGCTCGGCCGCGCGCTCGACGGTGAGATCGCCCGCATCTCGAAGGAGCTGCCCGTCGGGCTCGAGCTCGACCGCGTGAACGACCAGCCCGCCACCGTCAAGCGCTCGGTGGGCGAGTTCACGCGCGCGCTCACCGAGGCGGTGGCCATCGTGCTCGCCGTGAGCTTCCTGTCGCTGGGCTTGCGAACGGGGCTCATCGTGGCGCTCTCGATCCCGCTCACGCTGTGCGTCACGTTCCTGTGCATGTACCTGTGGGGGATCGACCTGCACAAGATCTCGCTGGGCGCGCTCATCATCGCGCTGGGGCTGCTGGTGGACGATGCCATCATCTCGGTGGAGATGATGGTGGTGAAGATGGAGGAAGGCTGGGAGCGGGTGAAGGCGGCGAGCTTCGCCTACACCTCCACGGCCATGCCGATGCTCACGGGCACGATCGTGACCGCCGCGGGCTTCCTGCCGATCGGCCTCGCGCGCTCCTCCACCGGCGAGTACACCTTCTCGATCTTCGCCGTGACCACCATCGCGCTCCTGGTCTCCTGGGTGGTTTCCGTGGTCTTCGTGCCCTACCTCGGCTACAAGCTGCTGACCGACTTCGCCCGCGGCCGCGCGCACCCCGACCTGCACGCCGTCTACGACAAGCCCTTCTACCACCGCTTCCGCAGGATCGTGTCCTGGTGCGTGGATCGCCGGGGGCTGGTGATCGGCGCGACCGCGGCGATGTTCGCGCTCTCGATCTTCGCCTTCGGCTTCGTGCAGCAGCAGTTCTTCCCCGCGGCGAGCCGGCCCGAGCTCATCGTCGACCTG
>CAMPHL010000298.1 GCA_946885905.1 uncultured Pseudomonadota bacterium
TGACCGTGTTCTACACCGCGCCCACCGCGATCCGCTCGCTCATCAAGGCCGGTGGCGAGCTGCCGACTAAGTACGACTTGAAGAGCCTGAGGATCCTCGGGACCGTGGGCGAGCCCATCAACCCGGAGGCCTGGCGGTGGTACTACGAGACCGTGGGCAACAGCCGCTGTCCCGTCGTGGACACCTGGTGGCAGACCGAGACGGGCGGGCACATGATCACGCCGCTGCCCGGAGTCCACGCCTTGAAGCCCGGCTCATGCCAGGCCCCGCTGCCCGGCGTGTTCGCCGAGATCGTCGATGAAACGGGCCACACCGTGGACAAGGGCAAGGGCGGGATCCTCGTGATCAAGAAGCCGTGGCCGTCGATGATCCGCACCATCTGGGGGGATCCGGAGCGCTTCAGGAAGAGCTATTACCCCGAGGACTTCCAGGGCAAGTACTACCTCGCCGGCGACGGGGCGACCTGGGACGAGAAGGGCAACATCACCATCATGGGCCGCATCGACGACGTGCTGAACGTCTCGGGGCACCGGCTGGGCACGATGGAGATCGAAAGCGCGCTGGTGGCGAACTCGAAGCTCGTCGCCGAGGCCGCGGTGGTCGGCCGCCCCGACGACCTCACCGGCGAGGCCGTGTGCGCCTTCGTGGTGCTGAAGGGCCCGCGCCCCTCGGGCGAGGAGGCGCAGAAGATCGCCAGGGAACTGCGCGACTGGGTCGGCAAGGAGATCGGCGCGATCGCCAAGCCCAAGGACATCCGCTTCGGCGACAACCTGCCCAAGACGCGCTCGGGCAAGATCATGCGCCGGCTGCTGCGCTCGATCGCCAAGGGCGAGGCCATCACGCAGGACGTGTCCACGCTCGAGAACCCGGCGATCCTCGAGCAGCTCAAGCAGACCCTCTGAGCGCGGCTTCCTTGGGGCAACGCATCCTCATCGTCGACGACGAGCCCAACATCGCCGCCTCGCTGGAGTTCCTGCTCCAGCGCGGCGGCTACGACGTGAGGGTCGCGCATGACGGCGAGGACGCGCTCACGCAGGCCCGGAGCTTCCGCCCGCAGCTCGTGCTCCTCGACGTGATGATGCCCAAGCTCAACGGCTACGAGGTCTGCCAGCGGCTGCGCGAGGGCGAGGCCGGGACGGACGTGAAGATCGTCATGCTCACCGCGCGCGGCCGCGAGGTCGACGAGGAGAAGGGCAAGGCGCTCGGCGCCGACCTCTACGTGACCAAGCCCTTCTCGACGCGCGACCTGGTGGCCCGGGTGCGCGAGCTGCTCGCGCCGGCCTGATCCGCCCGCCGCGCCTTGCGCGGCGATTTGACAACTGTCGCACGCCGAAGGACGCTACGGGCCGTGAAGCCGCGGGGCGAAGAGCGCACGAAGGCGAAGGGCGGGCGGGCCGCGCGGCTCGCCTTGCTGTTCGTGCTGGGCGTGCTGCTGTTCAACTATCCGCTGCTCGCGCTCTTCAACGTGCAAGGCAGCGTGCTCGGCGTGCCGGTCCTCTACGCGTACATCTTCGCGGCCTGGGGACTGCTGATCGCGCTGGTCGCCGCGGTGATGGAGCGCGGGAGCTAGGGCGGGCGCGATGCTCCAGGGCTGGATCATCGTCGGCACTTCCTTCGCCTACATCGGGCTGCTCTTCGCCATCGCCTACTACGCGGACGCCCGCAAGGAGGCGGGGCGTTCGATCATCGCCAACCCGTGGATCTACAGCCTGTCGCTGGCGGTGTACGCGACGGCGTGGACCTTCTACGGCAGCGTCGGGCGCGCGGCCTCCGACGGCGTGGGGTTCCTGCCCATCTACATCGGTCCCACGCTCCTGATCGTGCTGTGGTGGTTCGTGGTGAGGAAGATGATCCGCATCGCGAAGCTGAACCGCATCACCTCGCTCGCCGACTTCACGGCCGCCCGCTACGGCCGCAGCGCGCTCATCGGCGGGGTGGTCACGGTGATCGCGGTGATCGGCATCCTGCCCTACATCTCGCTGCAGCTGAAGGCGGTCTCGACCAGCTTCCACATCGTCCTGCAGTATCCCGAGATCGTGATGCCGGCCAGGATCGGCACCGTCTCGATCATGCAGGACACGGCCTTCTACGTGGCGCTGCTGATGGCGCTCTTCACCATCGCCTTCGGCACGCGCCACCTGGACGTGGCCGAGCGGCACGAGGGCATGGTGGCGGCCATCGCCTTCGAGTCGATCGTGAAGCTGGTGGCCTTCCTCGCCGTGGGCATCTTCGTCACCTTCTCGATGTTCGACGGCTTCGGCGACCTCTTCCGCCGCGCCGCCGAGCGCCCCGAAATGGCGCAGCTCATGGCGCCGCTGGGCACGGCCACGGAAGGCTACGCGAGCTGGGTGTGGCTCACGGTGCTCTCGATGCTCGCCATCGTCTTCCTGCCGCGCCAGTTCCAGGTGGCGGTGATCGAGAACGTGGACGAGAAGCACCTCAAGCGCGCGATGTGGCTCTTCCCGCTCTACATGCTGGCGATCAACCTGTTCGTGCTGCCGATCGCCTTCGGCGGGCTGCTCCACTTCCCGCCCGGCTACGTGGACGCCGACACCTTCGTGCTCACCCTGCCCATGGCGCACCAGGCCGAGCTTCTTGCCCTGCTGGTGTTCATCGGCGGGCTCTCGGCCGCGACCGGCATGGTGATCGTGGAGACCATCGCGCTTTCGACCATGGTGTGCAACGACCTGGTGATGCCCGTCCTGCTGCGCGTGAAGGCGCTGCGGCTCACCGAGCGCCGCGACCTGTCCACGCTGCTGCTCGACATCCGCCGCACCGCCATCGTGGCGATCCTCCTGGGCGGCTACTTTTATTACCTTGCCGCGGGCGAGGCGTACGCGCTGGTCTCGATCGGGTTGATCTCGTTCGCGGCCGTGGCGCAGTTCGCCCCTGCGGTGATCGGCGGGATCTACTGGAAGGGCGGAACGCGCGCCGGCGCGCTCGCCGGGCTCACTGCCGGCTTCGGGGTATGGGGCTACACCCTGCTGCTGCCGGCTTTCGCGAAATCGGGCTGGTTCGGCATCGGCACCGATTTCATCGACGCAGGCCCCTGGGGCATCGAGCTGCTGCGGCCCACGCAGCTCTTCGGGCTCGGGGGGCTGGACCAGATCACCCACGCGATGATCTGGAGCATGCTCGCCAACGCGGGCCTGTACCTCGGGGTGTCCGCGCTCGGACGCCAGAGCGCCTCCGAGCATGCGCAGGCGACGCTCTTCGTGGACGTGTTCACGCAGACGGGGGAGCGGGGCACGAAGTGGCGGGGGACCACGTCGGCTTCGGCACTGCAGACCCTGCTCGGGCGCTTCCTCGGGCCCGCGCGCGCGCTCGAGCTCTTCGGCGCCTATGCCCGGGAGCGCGGCCTGAAGAGTGTCGATGACCTCGAGGGTGACGGCGAGCTGGTCCACTTCGCCGAGCTGCAGCTGGCGGGCGCGATCGGGGCGGCCTCCGCGCGCGCCATGGTCGCGACCGTGGCCGAGGAGGAGCCGCTCGGCATCGAGGAGGTGATGACGATCCTCGACGAGGCCTCGCAGGTGATCGCGTACAGCCACCAGCTCGAGGAGAAGCAGCGGGAGCTGGAGCTCGCCACGGGCAACCTGCGCGCAGCCAACGCGCGCCTGCAGGAGCTCGACCGCCTGAAGGACGATTTCGTCTCGACCGTCACGCACGAGCTGCGCACGCCGCTCACCTCGATACGCGCCTTCTCGGAAATCCTGTACGACCATTCGGACATCGATCCGGCCGAGCAGCGCCGCTTCCTCGGCCTCATCATCAAGGAATCCGAGCGCCTGACCCGCCTCATCAACCAGGTGCTCGACCTCGCCAAGCTCGAGTCGGGCATGGCCGAATGGCAGACCGGCGAGCTCGACCTGAACGAAATAGTCGCGGACGCGGTGAGCGCCACGAGCCAGATCTTCAAGGCGCGGGGCGTGGCCGTGGAGACGTTCGCGGCGGCCCCGGTTTCGCCCGTGATGGCCGACCGCGACCGCGTGATGCAGGTGATGCTGAACCTGCTGTCGAACGCGGCGAAGTTCTGCCCGGAGGGCACCGGGCGGGTGCAGGTGCGCCTCGCCGAGGATGCCGCGAGCGTGCGCATCGACGTGATCGACAACGGGG
>CAMPHL010000299.1 GCA_946885905.1 uncultured Pseudomonadota bacterium
CCGTGAAGGCGCGGGCGCCGCGCAAGCCGGTAGCTTCCCGATCCATCCCCGCTGGGACCTGGCCGAAGCGGCCCGAGGCTAATCCACCCCGCGCCGCCAAGCGCGCTGCGCCTCCACCAGCTCCTCTTCGGCCTTGCGCAGGTTCTCCTCCAGCCGCGCGATTTTTTCCCGGTACTCCTCGGTCGGCACCATGGTCGGGCACATCAGGATCTTGTTCTTCCCCGTCCCCTCGACGCGGCAATTCGAGCGGGCGGTCATGCCGTGCATGCCGCCGTTCGCGCGCTGCTGGATGACCTGGCGGTCCTCGGGCTCGGGAGTCTCGGCCCCCGCAAGCGCCTTCTTCGCAACCTCGACGTTCGCGCGTGCCTTGTCGAGCCGCGCTTCGAGGGTGGCGCGGGTGGCGCGCCGCCTGGCGGCGATGTCCTCGACGGGCGCGGGTTGGGCCTTGCCTGCGGGCGGGGCCACCGGAACCTGAGCGGGCTGCACGGCGGGCGGCAGCGTGCTCTTGTCGATCTCCATCTCGAGGCGCGTGACCTCGCCCTTGAAGTTCTTCGGCGGCCGGTCGCTGTACTGGGTCTTGCCGCTTTCGTCGACCCATTTGTAGAGGACTTGCGCCGCCGCGGGCGCCGCGCCCAGCGCAGCGGCGAGCAAAAACGCGGCGCTAGCGGCCTTCCGCAACCCGCAATTCCTCCTCGGCCTTCTTCACGTTCTCCTCGAGCGCCGCGAGCTTCTTCTGGTATTCCGCGGTGGGAACCGGCCGCGTGAATCCCTTCGTGGTGCCGACGCGCTGGATATCGTCCTCGCCCGGATTGTCGATGGCGTTCTGCAGCGCCTTCTTCGCGGCCTCGAGCTTCTCGCGCGCGGCCTGCACCGACGAGCCGCCCTGCGCGGCCGAGGCGCCGCGCGACTGGGGCTGCGGGCTCGCGCTCGGCTTGGGCAGCGTGGCGGTGTTGGCCTTGGGGTCGATGTTCATCGGCACGACCTTGCCGTCGAAGTCCTTGGGCGGCTTTTCCGAATAGGTGACCTTGCCGTCCTTGTCGATCAGCTTGTAGAGCGTCTGGGCGGTGGCAAGCGAGGCGAACAGGGCGGCGCCGAGGGCGAAGCCGGCGAGGAGCGCGAGGGGTCGTTGCTTCATGGGATCTCCTAGGCGGCGGCCCGCTCGGTCCCGCAGACGCGGCAGCGCGGATCACGGGCGAGACGCACTTCGTGCCACGAACTGGCGAGCGCGTCGAAGATCAGCAGGCGGCCCGCGAGCGTTTCGCCCACGCCGGCCACGAGCTTGATCGCTTCCATGGCCTGCAAGGTGCCGACCACGCCCACGAGCGGCGCGAACACACCCATCACGGCGCAGCGCACGTCTTCGGATTCCGCGTCCTCGGCGAAGAGGCAGTTGTAGCAAGGGGCGCTCCCATCGCGCAGGTCGAACACCGCGACCTGCCCGTCGAAGCGGATGCCCGCGCCCGAGACGAGAGGCGTGCGTGCGGCCACGCACGCGCGGTTGATCGCGTGGCGCGTGGCGAAGTTGTCGGAACAATCCAGCACGACGTCGGCGTTGCGCACGAGCGCCGCGATGCGCTCGGAACTCGCCCGCTCTTCAAGCGCTTCGATGCGGATTTCGGGATTGATGGCGCGCATGGTCTCGGCGGCGGAGGCGGCCTTCGGCCGCCCGATCGATTTCTGGCGGTGGACGACCTGGCGTTGCAGGTTGGTGAGGTCCACCTTGTCGCCGTCGCAGACCGTGATGCGGCCCATGCCGCTCGAGGCGAGATAGAGGAGCGCGGAAGACCCGAGGCCGCCGGCGCCGATCACCAGGGCGTGGGCGGCGAGGAGGCGCTCCTGCGCTTCCTCGCCGAACTCGTTCAACAGCAGGTGGCGGCTATAGCGGAGACGCTGTCCGTCGTCCACGTGCCCTTAGGGCTTGGCGACCGCCGCCGTCGTGGTGGTCACCACGGGCAGGCCCTTCAAATGGTTGAGGGCGGCGTTGAGCTGCACGTCTTCCTTCTTGGCGTTCGGATCCTTCTTCTCGTCCTTCGCGTCCGCGCTTACGGGCTTGGCCCCGGTCTGCACGGTGGCGCTGGCCGACTGGCCGGCCGCGGGACCGGTGATGATCTTGTCCGTCGGCGCCTTGCGCTTGTTCGCGGGCACCTTCCCGGGCTTGTCGTCCTCGACCGAGAGGTGGTGCTGCAGGTCGGCTTCGCGCAGCAGGACCTTGGTGGCTTCGTCCTCGACCACGATGTCGGCCGAGATGCCCTTGGCCTGGATCGAGCGCCCGCCCGGCGTGTAGTAGCGCGCCGTCGTGAGCTTCACCGCCTGGTTGTTCGGCAGCGGCAGGATGGTCTGCACCGAGCCCTTGCCGAAGGTCTGCACGCCGACGATCGTGGCGCGGGCATGGTCCTGGAGCGCGCCGGCGACGATCTCCGAAGCGGAGGCCGAAGCGCCGTTCACGAGCACGACCATCGGGACCGTCTTCGCCCCGGCCGGCACCTTGGAGAGGTAGTCCTCCTTGAAGGCGCCGCGGACTTAGTTCTCCTTGGTCGCGGTAAGGCGCATCTTCGCGTCCTAGGTGCGGCCGTCGGTGTAGACCACGAGGGCGTTGCGGGGAAGGAACGCGGCCGACACGGCCACGGCCGAGTTGAGCAGGCCGCCCGGGTTGCCGCGCAGGTCGAGCACCAGGCCCTTCATGTCGCCGCCCGCCTGCTTGTAGAGGTCGTTCAGGGCCGCGACGAGGTTCTCGCCGGTGTGCTCCTGGAACTGCGTGATGCGCACCAGGGCGTAGCCGGGTTCGAGCATGCGTGCCTTCACGCTCTTCACGCGGATCACGTCGCGCTTCACGACGAACTCGAGCGGCTGGGTCTCGCCCTTGCGCAGCACCGTGAGCTTCACTTCGGTATGCGGCTTGCCGCGCATGCGCTTGACGGCGTCCGAGAGCGAGATGCCCTTCAACGAGACTTCATCGAGCTTGATGATCAGGTCGCCGGCCTTCACGCCCGCGCGGTAGGCGGGGGTGTCCTCGATGGGGGCCACGACTTTGACGAAACCGTCCTCGGTGCCGACCTCGATGCCGAGGCCGCCGAACTCGCCCTGCGTGCCCACCTGCAGGTCGCGATAGGCCTCCTGGTCCAGGAACGCGGAGTGCGGATCCAGGCCCGTCAACATGCCGTTGATCGCTTCCTTGAGGAGCTTGCGGTCCTCGACCGGCTCGACGTAATCGCTCTTGATGCGGCCGAACACCTCGCTGAAGAGGCGCAGGTCGTCGATCGGAAGCTGGAGGGAAGAGACCTGCCGGTCCGCGACCGCGGAAAAGTGCAGGCTTGCTGCGACGCCGAGCGCGGCACCGAACGCGACGAGGCTGAACTGCTGAAACTTCTTGCGCATCCTTTGTCACCCTACCCCTGACCGCGGGGCCCTTAAGGAATTTTGATTAGATATTCCCCTGGCGCTTATTGGGCGACCCATCGCATCGGATCGAACGGTTTTCCGTCACGCCGTAGCTCGAAGTATAGACCCGAATCCGCGCTTTCGCCCGAGTTGCCCACCTGCGCCACGGGGTCTCCCGCGCGCACTTTGTCACCCACTTGCCGCAGCAATCCCTCGTTGTACGCATAAAGGCTCATGTAGCCCTGGCCGTGGTCGACGATCAGCAGGTTGCCGAAGCCGCGCAGCCAGTCTGCGTATACAACGCGCCCATCGGCCACTGCGTGGACAGTTTCACCTGTAACAGACTTGATGAAGAGGCCCTTCCAGGTGGTGCCCGCCTCCTCGCGCTGGGCGCCGAAGCGGCTGGCGAGCTCGCCGCGGACGGGCAGCTTCAGGTGTCCCTTGAGGGTGCCGAAGGCGCGGGAGGCGACCGAGGCGTCGGCCACGCTATCGACCGCTCTGCCCTTTGGCCGGTTGGGCTCGGCGGGCTTGGCCGCGAGGGCCCGGGCGATCTCGCGCACCAGCCGGGCCAGCCGCTCCTCGTCGCGCTTGAGCCGGCCGATCTCGCGCTTGCTGCGCGCGATCTCGCCCGCCAGCCGCGCCACGACGGCCGCACGCTCGAGCGCGAGCGCGCCGAGCGTGCGTGCCTGCGCGAGCGATTCGGA
>CAMPHL010000300.1 GCA_946885905.1 uncultured Pseudomonadota bacterium
GATGGACCACGGCGGGCAGATGATGAAGATGCAGCAGACCATGACCGGGAAGTACACGGGGCCTTGCAAGTAGGCTGCGGCGAAGTCGCCGCGGCTGCTGAGCCGCGGCGAAACGCGCATGCCGCAGAGGGGGTCGCCCGTCCCGCGGACGATCAGCTCGTTTCGACCTTCTCCCCCAGCGCTTCGCGGATCTGGGCAAGCGCCGTGGCGTCCTCGATCGTCGTGAGGTCGCCCGGGTCGCGGCCCTCGCAGATCGCCTGGATCGAGCGGCGCAGCAGCTTGCCCGAGCGCGTCTTGGGCAGCAGCGTCACGAAGCACACGCGCGAGGGCCGCGCGAGCGGGCCCAGCTGCCTGTCCACGGTCGCCATGATCTCCTTCTCGTGCTCGGCGGCGGCCTCCGGGGTCGCCACCTTCGCGGGATCCTTCACCACGGCGAACGCGACCGGCACCTGGCCCTTGGTCGCGTCGGCCACGCCGACCACGGCCACTTCGGCCACGTTGGGGTGCGCCTGCACCGCCTCCTCGATCTCGCGCGTGCCCAGGCGGTGGCCGGCCACGTTGATCACGTCGTCGGTGCGGCCCAGCACGTAGTAGTAGCCGTCGCCGTCGCGCGTGGCCCAGTCGAAGGTCGTATAGACCAGCTCGTCCTCGAACGAGCGGTAATAGGTCTCGACGTAGCGATCGTCGTCGCCCCAGATCGTGGTCATCGCCCCGGGGGGCAGCGGCGGCACGATGCAGAGCACGCCCTTCTCGTTCGTGCCCACCTCGGCGCCCGTCTCCTCGTGCTTGAGCTTGATGTTGTAGCCGTAGGCGGGGAACGACGGCGAGCCCAGCTTGATGGGCGTCTTCTCGACGCCGGGGCACGCGGTGAGGATCGGCCAGCCGGTCTCGGTCTGCCAGTAGTTGTCGATGATCGGCACGCCGAGCGATTCGGACACCCACTTGGCCGTCGGCTCGTCGAGCGGCTCGCCGGCGAGGAAGAGATAACGCAGGCTCGAGATGTCGTACTTCTTCATCCACGACGGGTCCTGCTTCTTGAGCACGCGGATCGCCGTGGGCGAGGTGAACATCGAGGTGACCTTGTGGTCCTGCACGATCTTCCACCAGATCCCCGCATCGGGGCGCATCGGGACACCCTCGTACATGATCGTGGTCGAGCCGTTGATGAGCGGTCCGTAGACGATGTACGAGTGTCCGACGACCCAGCCGATGTCCGAGGTGGAGAAGTAGGCCTCGCCCGGCTCGGAGCACATGATGTGCTTCATCGACGCGGCGAGCGCGACCGCATGGCCGCCGGTATCGCGCTGCACGCCCTTGGGCTGCCCGGTCGTGCCGCTGGTGTAGAGGATGTAGGAAGGCTCGTTCGACTCCAGCCACTCGACCGCGACCTTCTGCCCGGCGTGCTTCTCGCGCTGCTCGGCATAATCGATGTCGCGGCCGGGCACCCGCTTCATCGACTTGTCCAGGCCCCGGTCGACGAGGATCACGTGCGCGGGCGGCGACTTCGCGAGCTCGATCGACTCGTCCACCAGCGGCTTGAGGGCGATCATCTTGCCCATGCGCATCCCGGCATCGGCCGTGACGATGACCTTGGGCTGCGCGTCGTCGATGCGCGCGGCGAGGCTCGCCGCTGCGAAGCCGCCGAACACCACCGAGTGTATGGCCCCCAGCCGCACGGTCGCGAGCATCGCGAACACCGCCTCGGGGATCATCGGCATGTAGATCAACACGCGGTCGCCCTTGCCCACGCCGAGGGACTTGAGCGTGGCGGCGAAGCGGCTCACCTCGTCGTGCAGCTGGGCGTACGTGAAGGTGCGCGTCTGGTCGACCTCGGTGGAGATCCACACGAGCGCGTTCTGCTTGCCCCGGTCGACCAGGTGCCGGTCGACGGCGTTGAAGCAGAGGTTGGTCTCCCCGCCCACGAACCACTTGCGGAACGGCGGGTGCGAATAGTCGAGCACCTTCACGGGCGGCTTCATCCAGTCGATGAGCTTGGCCTGCGTGCCCCAGAAGGACTCCGGGCTCGCGAGCGAGCCCGCGACGAAGCCCTTGAGCAGCGTGAACGTGGCGTCCTGGCGCAGGGGCTTCAGCTTCTGCGTGCGCTCGCCTTCGCTCTCGTACGGCGGAAGCTTCTGCGTGCGCTCGGGATCGTCCTGCGCCTTCGCCTTCGAAGGCATCTGGCCAAGAGGCACGGTGCGATCGACCTCGTCGTCGTCCGCGTCCTGGGGAACCGGGGCCTTGGGCGCCTTGGGCGCCTTCGCCGGCTTCTCGGCAGGCTTCACCTCGGCGCGGGTCACGTCCACCACCAGGCGGCCGCGCACCTTGCCCGCCAGCAGGTCCTTCGCGCGGCCCAGCGCCTGGCCGATGCCGATCTCCTCGACCATGGATTCGAGCAGCCGCGGATCGAGCTCCTTCGAGAGCAGGGCCCACGCGCGCTCGCGCCGCTCGCGCGGCAGGATCACGCTGTTGATGCCCGCGAGGGTCACGCCGCGCAGGATGAAGGGCGCCACGGTGCCGGGGAAATCCATGCCCTGCGCGAGCCCGCAGGCGGCCACGACGCCTTCCTGCTGCGTCTGCGCGCACGCATTGACGAGCGTGTGGCTGCCGACCGAGTCGATGACGCCAGCCCAGCGCTCCTTCTGCAGCGGCTTGCCCGGCTGGGAGAGCGTATTGCGGTCGATGATCTCGGCGGCGCCCAGCTTCCTGAGGTATTGGGCCTCGGCGACCTTGCCGGTGGAGGCCACGACCTTGTAGCCGCGTCCCGCGAGAAGCGCGACCGCGATGCTGCCCACCCCGCCGGTGGCGCCCGTGACCAGGATCTCGCCCCGGTCCTTGGTGACGCCGGCCTTCTCCAGGGCCATCACGGCGAGCGCCGAGGTGAAGCCCGCCGTGCCGATCGCCATCGCGAAGCGCGAGTTCATCCCGGCGGGCGTGCGCACCAGCCAGTCGCCCTTCACGCGCGCCTTGGTGGCGAACCCGCCCCAGTGCGACTCGCCCACGCCCGAGCCCGTGTTCACCACCGGGTCGCCCGCCTTGAATGCGGGGTGCGAGCTTTTCTCGACCACGCCGGCGAAGTCGATGCCGGCCACCATCGGCCACTGGCGCACGATGGGCGAGGTGTTGGTGAGCGCGAGCGCGTCCTTGTAGTTGATCGTGGAGTGCTCCACGCGAACGGTGACGTCGCCCTCGGGCAGCGACTTCTCGTCGACCTCCTTCAGCTCGGCGCGGAAGTCGGGATCCTTCGTGAGGTAGATGGCTTTCATCGTCATTTCTCCATTACGCGCGGATTGTCCGCCGAGGCATGCTTGCGCCCGAAGTAGTCACGGCTCTGCATCTCCCGCAACCGGCTCGCGGTGCGGGCGAATTCCTTCACCACCATGCGCTCCGGGCCGCTCGCCTGCTCCGAGGAGACGACCAGGTCCTCGGGCGCGGCTTCGGCCGAGAGCACGAGCTTCACGCGCTGGTCGTAGAACACGTCCACGAGCCAGGTGAACCTGCGCACCACGTCGGTCTGCGACGGCTGCATGCGCCTTACGCCCGACACCAGCACCGTATGGTAGCCGCTCGCGATCTCGAGGTAATCGACCTGGGAGCGCGGCTTTTCGCACAGCTCGGCGAAATCGAACCAGACCACGCCCTTGGCCCGCCGGCGGAAGGCGATGCTGCGACCACCCACCTCGATCGCGCCGTCGGAGGCGTAGGCCGCCTTGGTCATCGCCTCGAAGAACCTGGCCAGGGCCGCTTCGGCCTTCTCGTCCGCGGGCATGTAGTAGACGCCGAGGCTGTCGAGGAGGCGGCGGCGGTGGTCGGTCCCGCCGCCCAGCTCGAGCACGTCCAGGTCGCGCTTGAGGATCTCGATCGCCGGGAAGAAGCGCGCGCGCTGCAACCCGTTGGGGTACAGATCGTCAGGCCGGTAGTTCGACGTCATCACCAGCACCACCCCCTTCTCGATCAGCAGCGCCAAAAGCCGCGCGAGGATCATGGCGTCGGCGATGTCGCTCACGTGGAACTCGTCGAAGGCGAGCAGGCGCAGCTCGCGCGCGATGTCGGTGGAGATCGCGTCGAGCGGATCC
>CAMPHL010000301.1 GCA_946885905.1 uncultured Pseudomonadota bacterium
TTATCCGTGTTCATCTGTGTTCATCCGATTCACGCGTAGCGTGCATCCGTGTTCCCGGCGTCGCCTCCGGCGGGAGCCGGGGAAAGGGACTTCAAACCGCCTTGCGCGGCTTGCGGCCCGCCTTGGATGCGAGGCGGTCGTAGACCCAGTCGGGCAGCAGCCCCAGCAGCCGCCCCACGATCGCCATCTGCCACGGAATCACCGCATAGCTCGTTCCCGTGTCGATCGCGCGCGCGAAGCGCCGAGCGGCATCGTCCGCGCCGATGATGAAGGGCATCGGATACGGGTTGCGCTCGGTCATGGGCGTGGCGATGTAGCCGGGGCAAATCGTGGTCACGCGCACGCCCGAGCCGCGCAGCTCCACGCGCAGGCCTTCGAGGTAGCGGATCGCCGCGGCCTTCGAGGCGCTGTACGCGGTGCCGCCGGGAAGCCCGCGGAAACCGGCGACCGAGGCGATACCGACCAGTGAGCCGCAACCCCGGCTGCGCATCGCGCCCACGAACGGATGGAAGGTGTTCACCAACCCCATCACGTTGATCTCGAGCGTGTCGCGGAAGACCTGCAGATCGCCTTCGTGCTCGGTCAAGTTGCCGTGCGAGATGCCCGCGTTGCCGATCACGATGTCGGGCGTGCCGTGCTTGCGCGTGAACGCTTCGGCCGCACCGCGCAGTTGCGCGGCGTCGCGCACATCGCATGAAAAAGCCTCGCTGGGGCTGCCCAGCGAGGCCTGGAGGGATTTCAGCAACTCGCCGCGGCGGGCGACGAGCCCCAGTGTGGCGCCCCGTGCCGCGTAATGGCGGGCGAGCGCCTCACCGATGCCGCTCGAGGCGCCGGTGAGGAAGACCTTCAGCGGGCCTTTTCCTTGCGCGCGATGCCGACCACCTGGTCGACGATCTGGAAGACGCGATCGATGCTCCCGGCCGCCTCCATGGTGATCTGGTACTTGCCGTTCACGTACAGGCGCGGGACGCTGTCGACCTTGTACGCGTAGGTGAGCTGCTTCGCGCGGTTCATCTTAGTCGCGACGGTGAAGGACTTCTCGACCTCCGCGTACTTGGCCGGGTCGATGCCGTTCTTCTGCAGCCACTCCTCGCGCAGCTTCTTGTTGGCGAGGTTGATGTTCTGCTTGTGGATCGCGTCGAAGACCTTCTGGTGGAATTCCTCCAGCTTGCCCATCGACTCGAGCGTGTAGAAGATCCGGGCGTGCTCGCCCCACGAGTCGCTCGGCAGCGCGTGCACGCGCTTGAACGCCACGTCCGGCGGCGTCTTCTTCGACCACGCGGCCACGTTGGGCTCGAGCGAGTAGCAGTGCGGGCAGCCGTACCAGAAGAACTCGATCACCTCGATCTTGCCGCCCGCCTCGGTGGGCTGCGGCGGGTCGAGAAGCTTGTAGGGCTGTTGCGCGATCGCGCCCGCGGCCGCGAAAGCGAACGAAGCGGCGGCGAGCGAGAGGCGTTGACGCAGGGACATGAGTGAATTCCTTTGAGGTTCTTACGGCTTCCTGGCTTCGTCGGTGGTGCGGATGATGGCCGCGCCGACGCCATTCTGGGACAGTGCGGTCTTGATGCGGTTCGCGTCGTCCAGGCTCTGGTAGGGCCCGAGGCGCACGCGATACAACGTTCCCTTGTCCGCAACGTTGACCGGGCGCACCGCGGCCTCCAATCCTGTCAACGCAATGCGCGCCTTAAGGTTGTCAGCCTCCCGTTCCTCGGTGAAGGCGCCCGCCTGCAGCCAGTACGTCTCGCCCGAATGCGGCTTGGGGCTGTTCGGCGTGCCCTGCCGGATCCCGGCCATCGAGGGCGGGCGCGGCGCGGTTTGTGCGGGCGCCTGCGCGGCCGGGGGCTGCGTGGACTGCGCCGGCGCGGCCTTTTCGGTCTTTTCGCCGGCAGCCTTCTCGCCTGGAAGGATCGAGTAGAACTCG
Organism: uncultured Pseudomonadota bacterium; assembly: GCA_946885905.1. The sequence goes on from CAMPHL010000301.1 coordinate 1,922, forward strand.
AAGCGCGGGCGCTCCGCGGGCTTGCCCTTCTCCGCCGCCTTTTCGGCGGCTTTCTCGCCCTTGTCGGACGCGGCATTGCCCTTCGCCGCCTGCTCGGCCGCCTTGGCGGCCTCCGCGGGTGGCGCGCCTTGCGGCGGGGCGAACTTCGCCACCGGCTCGACCTGCTTCGACTTCTCGAGGAAGGGGTTGTTCAGGCGATTGAGCCACAGTGCCACGGCGAGCGAGATCACGATGCCCAGGAGCAGGCCGATGATCATGCCCAGCAGCAGCGGGTGCGCGAGGCGGCTTTCGCGCGGCGCCGGGGCGTCCTTGTAATCCCTTGCCATCACATCCTTTCGGGAGCGCTCACGCCGATGAGGGCGAGCCCGTTGGCGAGCACCTGTCGCGTGGCGGCGACGAGCGCGAGGCGGGAGCGCTTGAGGTTCTCGTCCTCGACGAGGAAACGCTCGGCATTGTAGTAGGTATGCAGGCGCCCGGCCACGTCGTCGTGCAGGTAGTGGGTGATGAGGTGCGGCGCGAACTCCTGCGCGGCGCGCGCGACGAGCTCGGGGAACTCGGCGAGCTTCTGCGCGAGCGCGACCTCGTGCGGCGAGGCGAGCAGCGCGAGGTCGGCGTCGGCGAGCCTGTCCACTTCGCCGCCCCACTCCCGCAGGACGCTGCACAGGCGCGCGTGCGCGTACTGCACGTAGTAGACCGGGTTCTCGTCCGATTGGCTCTTCGCGAGGTCGACGTCGAAGACGAGGTGCGAATCCAGCCGCCGCATGAGGAAGAAGTAGCGCACGCCGTCGCGCCCGACCTCGTCGATCAGGTCGCGGACGGTCACGTACGAGCCCGCGCGCTTCGAGATCTTCACCTCCTCGCCGCCGCGCATCACCGTGACCATCTGGTGCAGCGCGTAGTCCGGGTAGCCTTTCGGGATGCCGAGCTCGAGCGCCTGCAGGCCCGCGCGCACGCGCGTGACCGTCGAGTGGTGGTCGGCGCCCTGCACGTTCACCACGCTTGCGAACCCACGGCGGTACTTGTCGAGGTGGTACGCGACGTCGGGCAGGAAGTACGTGTACGTGCCGTCCGACTTGCGCATCACGCGGTCCTTGTCGTCGCCGAAGTCGGTCGTGCGCAGCCAGAGCGCGCCTTCGGATTCGTACACGTGGCCCGCCTTCCTGAGCAGTGCGACGGCCTCATCGACCTTGCCGTCGGCGTAGAGCGAGCTTTCGAGGAAGTAGGAGTCGAACTTCACGCCGAAGGCGTTCAAGTCGATGTCCTGCTCCTTGCGCAGGTAGTCCACCGCGAACCCGCGGATCTGCTCCAGGTTCTTCCCCGCCGCGTCGCCGAAGTGGGCCGCGACGTATTCGCGCGCGATGTCGCGGATGTAGTCGCCCATGTAGCCGTCGGCGGGCATCTCCACCGCCTCGCCATGGGCCTGGCGGATGCGCGCCTGGACCGAGAGCGCGAGGTTCGCGATCTGGTTGCCGGCGTCGTTGTAGTAGAACTCGCGCGTCACGCGCCAGCCCTGCCATTCGAGCAGCGTCGAGATCGCGTCGCCCAGTGCCGCCTGGCGTCCGTGGCCCACGTGCAGCGGGCCGGTGGGATTGGCCGAGACGAACTCCACCATCTTCTTCTCGCCCTCGTGCCGGTCGCTACGTCCGTAGGCCGCGCCGGCTTGGAGGATCGTCGCCACTACCGCGAAACGCGCATCGGCCGCGAGAGTGATGTTGATGACTCCGGGGCCCGCCACCTCGCAGCGCGCGATTTCGCCGCTTGCCGGCAGCGCCTTCACGATGGCCTCGGCCACCTCGCGCGGCTTGCGGCCTACCTGGCGGGCGAGCTGGAGGGCCACGTTGGTCGCGAAGTCCCCGTGCTCCCGGTTCTTGGGCCGATCGAGCTCTATGGTCGCGGAGGAAGCTTGGGGAAAAGCGGCGCGGACCGCCTCTTGCACGAGGCCGGCGAGGCGGGCTTTCGAATCGGGGGAGGACACGGCTGGAAAGCTGAAGCGAAACGGCCATTATACGGGCCGGCCCCGTGGGTCCCGGGTCTGGCTGAGCGGGTGCTCACACCTCGATGGGATCGACCTCCAGGGACCAGCGCACCCGCCGGTCGCCGCTCGCGCCCAGCGCCTCCCGCCAGGCACGCAGGACCGGCTGCAGCGA
>CAMPHL010000302.1 GCA_946885905.1 uncultured Pseudomonadota bacterium
GGAGGGTAACACCCGATTGTGGCTTTATCCGGGCGAGCCGCTTTGCGACTGCAGCCAGTTCTGCAGCCCTTCCTTCTCGATCAGCCCGAGCTGGGTCTCCAGCCAGTCGATGTGCTCCTCCTCGGCTTCCAGGATGTCCTCGAGGATCTCGCGCGAGATGTAGTCCCTGACCGATTCGCAGTGCGCGATGCCTTCCTGCAGCGCCGGGCGCGCCGCCTGCTCGAGCTTGAGGTCGGCGCGCAGCGCCTCGGGCGCGTCCTCGCCGATCATCAGCTTGCCGAGGTCCTGCAGGTTGGGCAGCCCCTCGAGCACGAGGATGCGCTCGACCAGGCGGTCGGCGTGCTTCATCTCCTCGATGGACTCCTGGTACTCCTTCTCGCCCAGCCGCTTGAAGCCGAACTGCCGGTACATCCGCGCGTGCAGGAAGTACTGGTTGACGGCCGTGAGCTCGCGGGTGAGCTGGGCGTTCAGCAGTTGGATGATCTTCTTGTCGCCCTTCATGGCACCCTCCGCGTCCGGTTGGAACGCGATCTTACCGCGCCGCCGCGAGCTCCCTTCGCAGCCAGTCGTCGAGGAGGGCCTTCTCGTAGCGCAAGGGCTCCGAGGACATCGGCGTGGCGCGCGCGAGGAATCCGAGGTCGCGCAGCTCGCGCCGGCCCGAGCGCTCGACGCTGCCGTCGGCGCGCAGCAGCTGGAACTCGAGGTCGATGCGGGGGGGATAGACGTCCTTGATGACGCGCAGGTCGCGGGACAGGCTGCCGCTCACCGGGGGATATTCGCCCGCCATGTCCACGTCGGTCACGAGCACTTTGAGCTTCGTGCCCGGCGCAAGCCTCCCGGCCGCCTCACGCTCGATGTGCCGCTGCAGCTCCGCTGCCAGTCCCTCGCGGTCGCGCTCGGTGGTGAGCACGGAGATGCGCAGGTCGCGGAATTTCGAATGGTCGCCGAAGCTCACCTCGACCTGGGGATGCGCGGCGGCGGCGGCTGGGAGGAGGGCGGCGAGCAAGGCTGCGAGGCGGTTCGTCATGGCTGGGCCCACATGCGCAGGAGGTTGTGATACACGCCCGTGAGCGCCACCAGCGACGGATCGCCGGGGTGCTCCTGGGTGAGCCGCACGATCGCCATGTCCAGGTCGAAGAGCAGGGTGCGCTGCGAGTCCTCGCGCACCATGCTCTGGATCCAGAAGAACGACGCGACGCGCACGCCGCGCGTGATCGGCTCCACCCGGTGCAGGCTCGTGGACGGATACAGCACCATCGAGCCCGCGGGAAGCTTCACGCGCTGCACGCCGTACGTGTCCTCGACGAGCAGCTCACCCCCATCGTACTCCTGGGGTGCGGCGAGGAAGAGCGTGGCCGACAGGTCCGTGCGGATGCGCACGCCGGTCGGACCATGGGCGCGGATCGCGTTGTCCACGTGGCTGGCGAAGCCCATGCCCGGCCCGTAGCGGTTGAAGAGCGGCGGGAAGACCTGCTTCGGAAGCGCCGCGGACATGAAAAGCTGCGAGGCCGCCAGCGCCTGGAGGACCTCCTCGCCGAGGCCGCGCGCGATCGGATCGGTTTCGTGGATCTGCTCGTTGAACTTGGCCTTCGCGGACTGGTGGCCGGAGGTCAGGTTGCCGTCGACCCACTGCGCCCGGTCGAGGACCGAGCGTAAGTGGGCGACCTTTTCGGGCGAAAGCACGCCCGGGATCTGCAGGAGCATGTCTGGCTGCCTTTCGGGTGGCTGGACGGTCGCTTAAAAGGAGTAGCGGAAGGTCACCGCGAGGGTGCGCGGCTCGCCCGGGAGCACGCGGTTGGGATTGTTCTGGTAGCCGCCGATGTAGTACGTCTTGTCGGCCGCGTTGGCGACGTTCGCGCGGATCTCGTAGTTGGGCTGCACCCAAGCGGCGGTGAGGTCGACGATCGCCGCGGAGGGAACCTCGCCGGTGTTGCCGTCGTTCAGCCAGAAGCCCGAAGTGCCGCGCACGCCGCCGCCCACCTCCCAACCGCCGCCGAGCCGGTAGACGGTCCAGAGGTTGCCGGCGACGTCGGCCACGCCGAGCGGCGTGTTGCCCTGGTTGGCGCTCGCGGAAACGATCTTGCCGTCCATGAACGCGACACCGGCGTACACCTCCCAGTTGGGCAGGATGTAGCCGGCGAACTGCACCTCGACGCCGTCGACGCGCCGCTTGCCGGTGAGCACGGTGTCGCCTTCCTCGTCCAGGCGGCGGGCGTTGGTCTTCTCGTTGCGGAAGATCGCCGCGCGCAGCTGCATGCCGTGCCTGAAATCCCAGGTCACACCCGTCTCGTAGCCCACGTTCTTCTCGGGATTGAGCGTGACGTTGGTGGGGTTCAGGTTGGTGCCGTTCTGCCCGTAGACGCCCAGCTCGCCCGAGGGGTTGTAGGAGTTGCCGATCGCCACGTAGTACGACTGCGTGGGCGTGGGCTGGAAGATGAGGCCGCCGCGATAGCTCCACATCTTCTCGGTGCGCTCGAAGGGGCCCGTGGCCCCGGCGCCCGAGACCGCGTTCTGGGTCCGCGCCTCGGCCTTGTAGTGGTCGTAGCGCACGCCCAGTAGCGCTTTCCAGCGCTCGTTCAGCTCCAACTGGTCCTGCACGTACGTGGCCACCGTGCGGCCCTCGGCGACCGCGCGAACGTTGAGCGTCTTCGTGTAGCTCAACGTCGTGTAGGGATCGGGATCGAGCAAGGGCGTGAACGAGGTCGGCGCCTGGACGCCGGCCTGGCCCGGGTCGGCGTCGAGGGCGAAGTTCACGCGGTCCAGTCGCTCGCGCGCGAGCTCGAAGCCCGTGAGCAGCGTATGCCTCATGCCGCCCGCGTCGAGCTTCCACGTGACGTCGGTCTGGTTGATGATCGCGTCGTCGTCGTTGTCGCGCGTGCGCCCGGTGTCGTGGTTGCGCCTCACGAGCAGCAGCTCGATCGGGGTCGCGGGCGAGACCGGCGCCCCATTCGCGTCGGTGGGGGCGAGCGTGGCGATGGTCGCCTCCACCGAGCGCTCGTACTTCGCGATGCGTGTGACGTTGCGCAGCGTCGCGTTGCGATCGAAGCGCCACTCGACCTTCGCGGTGCCCATGTGCGTCGTGTGGTGGGCGTAATCGTGGTTCGCGTAGCCGTAGTAGGCCTCGGGCGAGACCGGCGGCATCTCGAAGCGGCCGGTGCCGGTGAAGGCCGGCGAGAGCGTGGGCTGCCCGTAGTCGGTGACGTCCTCGGTCTTGAGGTAGTAGTAGGACAGCGTGACGTCGACGGGGAATCCCACGCCGAAGCGCACGCTGGGCGCGAAGCCCTCGCGCTTCACGTCGTTGGGGTTGCGGTAGGTGCCGGAGTCCTCGTACAGGCCCACCAGGCGCACGGCGTTGTCATTGCCGATGCCGGCGTTCCAGTCGGCCACGAGGCGCTTCTTGTCGAAGTTGCCGAAAGCAGCCGAGAGCTCCCTGCGGTCGATGATGCCGGGCTGCTTGCTGGTCTGGTTGATGATGCCGCCGGTGGAGCCGCGGCCGAACATGAGCGCGGAGGGGCCCTTGAGCACCTCGACCGATTCGGTGGCGAAGACGTCGCGGTTGTATTCGCCCAGGTCGCGCACGCCGTCGAGGAAGATGTCGCCGCCCGCGGGGAAGCCGCGCAGGTAGAACACCTGGTTCGCCTGCGTGCCGCCCTCGCCCGCGGCATAGCTCACGCCGGGCACGTTGCGCAGCGTCTCCTGCAGCGACGTCGCGCCCTGCGCGCGGATCATGCCTTCGGGCACCTGGTTCAGGAACTGCGGGATGTCGCGCAGCGGGGTTTCGGTGCGGGTCGCCGTGGAGCTCGCGTCCATCCGGTAGTCCTGGTCGATGGCGCTCTTCACCTTCACCTCCGGGAGCGTCGTCGCTTCCTTCTTCTCGGAGGCGGGCTTGCCGGCGGGCGGCGTGGTCGACTGGGCCTGGACGGCGAAGGGGATCGCGACCGCGAGCCCGAGCGCGGCGGGCGCGAAGCGCCTGCGGACGAGGGTTGCAAGGGGGCGAGCCTGGAACGAAGCGTTGCGGGTGCTGCGGCGGCGTTGTGCCATTTCATTTCTCCCGGGTATGGGC
>CAMPHL010000303.1 GCA_946885905.1 uncultured Pseudomonadota bacterium
GACCCGGAGGTGGCCCACGAGCGCTTCACGAAGACCGACCGGAAGGGCACGATGATGCTGCGCCACAAGCAGGACCGCATCTTCGACTCGACCTGCACGTTCTTCGACCAGAAGAAGCGCCAGTGCACGGTATACGAGGCCCGCCCCGGCGTGTGCCGCAAGTATCCCGACAGCCCGCGCTGCGGTTACTACGAGTTCCTCAAGTTCGAGCGCGAGCAGCAGGGCGACGAAAAACTCGTTGCCTTGACGTAGGAGCCAGGCGCCAACAAGGCGCTTGCGCTGGTTCCTGCCTGCTTCTGCCGACTACCGCCTCTCGATGAACTCGATCTTGTACCCGTCCGGGTCCTCGACGAAGGCGATCACGCTGCCGCCGTGCTTCATCGGCCCCGCGGGCCGCGTGACCTTCCCGCCCTTCGCCTTGACGTCCTCGCACGCCTTGTAGGCATCGCCCACGGCGATGGCAAGGTGGCCGAAGCCGTTGCCGAGGTCGTAGGACTTCGTGTCCCAATTGTGCGTGAGCTCGATCACGGTGTGGTCGGCCTCGTCGCCGTATCCCACGAAGGCGAGCGTGAAGCGCCCGTCGGGATAGTCCTTGCGCCGCAGCTCCTTCATGCCGAGCACATTGGTGTAGAAGTCGATCGAGCGTTGCAGGTCGCCTACGCGGATCATGGTGTGGAGAAGGCGCATCAGAAGCTCCTGTAGAGGTGGTCGGTGGCGAACAAGCGCTTGCGCAGCGGCGCGTGCCCCGGAAGCTGGCGTTCGACTTCGGCCCAGAACGCGGCCGAATGGTTCATGTGCCGCAGGTGCGCGAGCTCGTGGCAGATCACGTAGTCGATGAGCTCGCGTGGCGCCTTCACGAGCCGCCAGGCGAGGCGCACCTCGCGCCGGCTGTTGCAGCTGCCCCAGCGGGCCATCGCGGACGAGATGAGGACCTTGGGCGCAGCGATTCCCGCGCGGAGCGACAGCTCGTGCACGCGGGGCACGAGCAGCTCGCGTGCCGCGCGCTTGTACCACCGGACGACTACCCGCTTGATCGACTCGTCGGACCCGTCCCGGGTGACCACGCGTAGCGCGCCAGGCAGCGCCGAGGCCATCGCGCGCGAGCCGCGGCCCAGCTGCAGCTCCAGGCCCGCGCCCAGCCAGGGAAGCCGCGCGCCTTCGGTCCACGACATCGAGGGCACGCGCCGCGCACTCCATTCGGCGACCTTCTTCAGGACCCAGCGCTCGCTCTCGCGCACCGCGGCCTCGTTGCGCGTGACCGGCCAGCTCGAAGGCGCGCTCACGGTGAGGCCGCGTCCATCGACCTTGAGGCCCACGCCGCGGCGACCGTGGCGGCGCACGAGCACATAGTCCACGTGCCCTTCGCCGAGGGGCAGGCGCAGAAGGTCGCGCGCGACGACTTCACGCACTTTCATAGCGGTGCGGCGAGATGCGCCGCATCTGGCCCTCGATCCATTGCTGCAGCTCGTTGTGGACGCTCACGGCGTCGCGGCCGGCGGTGGCGATCGGGGCGCCGATCACGACCTTCACGCATCCGGGGTGCTTCCTGAACGCGTAGCGGCCCCAATACTCGCCCGCGTTATGGGCGATCGGAAGGATGGGCGTGCCGGTGCGCGTCGCGAGCAGCGCCCCGCCGATTCCGTAACGCCCGACCTTGCCGGGGGCCACGCGCGTGCCCTCGGGGAAGATCGAGACCCACATGCCCTGCTTCAATCGCTCGGCACCTTGCTCGACGATCTGGTCGCGCGCGCTGTGGCCGCTCGAGCGGTCGATGGCGATGCAGCGGATGGCGTAGAGGCCCCAGCCAACGAACGGCAGCCAGAGCAGCTCCTTCTTGATGATCCAGCACTGCGGCGGGAAGCGGCTCTCCATGAAGAGGGTCTCCCACGCCGACTGGTGCTTGGCCATGATGATGGCGGGTTCACGAGGCACGTGCTCCCAGCCCTCGACCTCGCAGGTGATGCCCAGGCTCCACTCGACCCATTTCAGCATCACTCGCGTGTACGACTGCGCGCAGAACTGGCCCGCGCGCCAACCGAAGATCCCGCCGATCGGCACCAGGATGCCGAACACCGTGGTGATGGGGACGCTGATCGCGAGGAAAAGGATGGATCGTAGGGTCGTCATGCCGCGACGAGGTGGCGCGCCGCGTCGGCGAGATCGTCGAAGATCTGGGTCCGGCGGGGCAGCCCGCCCTGCGCGCGCGTGCGCTGTCCCTTGCCCGTGAGCACGAGCAGAGGCTGCGCGCCCACGGCATCGGCCGCCTGCAAGTCCTTCAGGCTGTCACCCACGACGGGCACCCCCTTCAGCTCCGTGTGGAAGCGCGCGGCGATCTCCTCGAACATGCCGGTGCGGGGCTTGCGGCAGCCGCACGATTCCGCGGCGGTGTGCGGGCAGAAGAAGAGCGCGTCGATGCGCCCGCCCTGCCGGAAGACCAGCTCCATCATCTTGTCGTTGATGGCGTTGAGCGTCGCCATGTCGAAGAGGCCCCGCCCGATGCCCGACTGGTTGGTGGCCACGACGATGCGCCAGCCGCCCTGGTGCAGGCGCGCGATCGCCTCGATCGAGCCCGGTATGGGGCGCCACTCCGCCGGCGACTTGATGTACTGGTCGCTGTCGTGGTTGATCACGCCGTCGCGGTCGAGGATGACGAGCTTCATGCCTCAGCCGGCCAGGCGCGCGATGTCGGCCACGCGGTTCATTTCGTACTCCATCAGATAGAGGAGCGCGAGGCGGCGGCGGCGCACATGCGGGTCCTCGGCCATCACCATGATCCCCTCGAAGAAGGCATCCACCGGCTGCTTGAGCACCGCGAAGCTCTTCAGGTAACCGGTGTAGTCGCCCTTCTCGAACAGGGGTCCGGCGACCGCGGAGGCTTTCTTGAGCGCCGCGTCGAGGTCGGACTCCAGCTTCTCGCCGAAGCTGTGGCCGTCGGGAAAGCCGATCTTCTCGCCCTTCTGGTACGCCTGCTTGAGGACATTGGCGATGCGCTTGTTCGCGGCCGCAAGGCTCGCCGCCTCGGGCAGCTTGCCGAACTCGCGCACGGCCTCGAGCTTGCGCGGCACGAGGTCCAGCCGGTCGGGCCTGGACTCGGCGCTGTCGACTTCGAGCACCGCGGCCACCTCGTTGGCGGTGTAGCCGCGCTCCTTCATGAGGTTGGCCAGGCGCTCGCGCACGAAGGCCCTGGTCGAGGACACGAGTTGCTCGCGCCTGTCGTCCGCAACCTTGAGGACCACGGCCGCCGTTCGAAGGAGGTGGACCAGCTCGGCGTTGAGCGATGGCGTGGTCTCCATGAGGATGCGCACGATCCCCAGCGCCGCGCGCCTCAAGCCGAAGGGGTCCTTGTCGCCCGTGGGCACCTGGTCGATCGAGAACATGCCCACCAGCGTCACGAGGCGGTCGGCCAGCGCCACGGCGATGCTGGCGTCGCCCGTGGGCAGCGAGTCGCCCGAGAAGCGCGGCCAGTAGTGCTGCTCGATCGCGCGGCACACCGACGGCTCCTCGCCATCGTGCTCGGCATAGTAACGGCCCATCACGCCCTGGAGCTCGGGGAATTCGCCCACCATGAGCGTCACGAGGTCGGCCTTGGCGAGGTGCGCGGAGCGCTCCGCCCATGCCGCGCCCGCCTTGCCGCGCGGGAGCGACTCCTGGACCTTCTTCGCGAGCTCCACCAGCCGCTCGACGCGCCACTGCTGGCTGCCCAGCTTGTTGTGGTACACGATCGAGGCGAGCTGCGGCACGCGCGCCGCGAGCCTGGTCTTCTTGTCGGTCTCGAAGAAGAAGCGCGCATCGGCCAGGCGCGGGCGCACCACCCGCTCGTTGCCCTGGACGATGCTCCCCGGGTCGGCAAGCCGCATGTTGCTCACGATGAGGAAGCGCTCGGTGAGCTTGCCCGCGGCGTCGAAGAGCGGAAAGTACTTCTGGTTCTGCCGCATCGTGAGGATCAGGCACTCCGCCGGCACGGAGAGGAAATCCGGCTCGAAGCTGCCCGTGTAGACGGTCGGCATCTCGACCAGCGCCGTGACCTCGTCCAGG
>CAMPHL010000304.1 GCA_946885905.1 uncultured Pseudomonadota bacterium
CGCATGTAGTCGGTCGAGGCGACGACCGGCCCTTGCGTGCCCGCGAGGCACTGCTCGACGTAGGAGGCGCGCGGCTTCTCGGCCGGGTGCAGCAGGTTCCAGCGCGCCGTGGCCATGCCGTCGCGGCGCAGCTCGTTGAAGGAGGGGCAGCTCCACACGTCGGCGCTCACGCCCCAGTCCTTCTGGAGAAGCTCGGCGGCCGCCATCACCTCGCGCAGGATCACGCCGGAGCCCAGCAGCTGCACGCGCGCGGATGGTTTGCCGGAGCCTGCCGGCGAGCCGCCATCCATCAGCTTGTACATCCCCTTGAGGATCCCTTCGCGCGCGCCCTCGGGCATCGCCGGGTGGGGGTAGTTCTCGTTCATCAGTGTGATGTAGTAGTAGACATCCTCCTGCTTCTCGATCATGCGTCGCAGGCCGTCCTGCACGATCACGGCGACCTCGTACGAGAAGGTCGGGTCGTACGAGACGCAGTTCGGGATGGTGCTCGCGAGGATGTGGCTGTGGCCGTCCTCGTGCTGCAGGCCTTCGCCGTTCAGCGTGGTGCGCCCGGCCGTCGCGCCCATGAGGAAGCCGCGCGAGCGGATGTCGCCGGCGGCCCAGCACAGGTCGCCCACGCGCTGCAGCCCGAACATCGAGTAGAAGATGTAGAACGGGATCATCGGCACGTCGTTGTTGGAATACGACGTCGCCGCGGCGATCCAGGAGCACGTGGCGCCGGCCTCGTTGATGCCCTCCTGGAGGATCTGCCCGTGCTTGTCCTCCTTGTAGAACATCAGCTGGTCGCTGTCCTCGGGCTCGTAGAGCTGGCCCAGCTGCGAATAGATTCCCAGCTGGCGGAACAACCCCTCCATGCCGAAGGTGCGCGACTCGTCGGGCACGATCGGGACCACGTTCTTGCCGATCGACTTGTCCTTCACCAGCGCCGTGAGCATGCGCACGAACGCCATGGTGGTGGAGATCTCCCGGCCTTCGCCCGTGGCGTCGGTGAGCGCCTTGAAGTTCTCGAGCTTCGGCGCCTCGAGCTTCGTGCTCTTGCGGCGGCGTTGCGGCAAGGGCCCGCCGCGCGCGGCGCGCAGCTCGCGCAGGTACTTCATCTCCGGCGAGTCCTCGGGCGGCTTGAAGTAGGGGATCTCGGCCAGCTTGTCGTCGGGGATCGGGATGTTGAAGCGGTCGCGGAAGAGCTTGAGCGCCTCGATCGGCATCTTCTTCTGCTGGTGGGCGATGTTCTTGCCCTCGCCGACCGAGCCCATGCCATAGCCCTTCACGGTCTTGGCGAGGATCACCGTGGGCTGCCCCTTGTGCTTGACCGCCGCCGAGTAAGCCGCGTAGACCTTGTGCGGGTCGTGGCCGCCGCGATTGAGGCGCCAGATGTCCTCGTCGGTCATGTTGGCCACGCGGGCCTTGAGCTCCGGGTACTTGCCGAAGAAATGTTCGCGCACGTAGGCGCCGTCGCGGCTCTTGAACTTCTGGTACTCGCCGTCGACCGCTTCCTCCATGCGCTTGAGGAGCAGCCCGTCGTTGTCGCGGGCGAGCAGCGGGTCCCAGTACGAGCCCCAGATCACCTTGATCACGTTCCAGCCGGCGCCGCGGAAGGTCGCCTCGAGCTCCTGGATGATCTTGCCGTTGCCGCGCACCGGGCCGTCGAGGCGCTGCAGGTTGCAGTTGACGACGAAGACGAGGTTGTCCAGGTTCTCGCGCGAGGCCATGCCGATCGCGCCCAGGGACTCGGGCTCGTCCATCTCGCCGTCGCCCATGAACGCCCAGACCTTGCGGTTTTCGGTGTCGGCGAGGCCGCGGTCGTGGAGGTAGTGCAGGAAGCGCGCCTGGTAGATCGCCTGCAGGGGACCGAGGCCCATCGAGACCGTGGGGAACTGCCAGAAATCCGGCATGAGCCACGGATGTGGATACGAGGAAATGCCCTTGCCGTCGACTTCCTGGCGGAACATGTCGAGCTGCGCCTCGGTGAGGCGCCCGTCGAGGTAGGCGCGTGCGTAGATGCCGGGCGACGAGTGGCCCTGCGCATAGATGAGGTCGCCGCCGTGGTTCGGGCCGGGCGCGTTCCAGAAGTGGTTGAAGCCCACGTCATAGAGGGTGGCAGCCGAAGCGAAGCTCGCGATATGGCCGCCGAGCTCCAGGTCCTTCTTGCCGGCGCGCAGGACCATCGCCACCGCGTTCCAGCGCACGTACGAACGCAGCCGCGCCTCGAGCGCCGCGTCGCCGGGCATGCGGTCCTCGAGGTGCGGCGGGATCGTGTTGATGTACGCGGTCTGCGCGCGGTAGGGCAGGTAGGCGCCGGACCTGCGCGCCTTGTCGATCAGCTGCTCGAGGATGAAGTGGGCGCGCTCGGGGCCCTCGACCTCGAGGACCGCTTCGAGGGAGTCGACCCATTCACGTGTTTCCAGCGGATCGATGTCTTGGAGTCGGTCCATGCGAGGCCTCGGTTGGGTGCGTTCGGGAGGAACCGGGTGAAGGACCCGCGGGTAGCGGAAGGTCCCGGTCAGGCCCAATCGTATAATGACTAGAATCCGGCCGGAAAGCCGCGCGGGAACAGGCTTTTTGCCCGCGTGGAATCAGTCAAAGCGCCAAAAGAATCAGGGACATCGGGCGCGAAGCGGGATTGTTTCTTAATAAACCGATTTAAGTTACTATAAAACCGAGTCTTTGCGGCATCAGGGACAGCGTCGACAACAAACCGGAAACGGGATGAGACAACAGGCGCAAGGCGGGCGGGGACGCCCATGAATCTCGCACAGTCGCTGCAGTCGGCCAGCCTGACCGATCCGGGAAGGGTGCGCGACCACAACGAGGACTGCATCGAATCGCGGCCGGAGATGGGCCTGTATGTGCTCGCCGACGGGATGGGCGGCTACAACGCGGGCGAAGTCGCCAGCGGCATGGCCACCTCGCTCATCGCCGACGGCCTCCAGGAAACTTGGTCCCCCGCCGAAGTGATGCGCATGACCCGCGACGAAGCCAAGGCCGCTTCCGAACGCCTGCTGCGCGAGCAGATCAACCGTGCCAACTCCGCGATCTTCACCACCTCGCAGAACAATCCCGAATGCGCCGGCATGGGCACGACGCTCGTGGTGTGCCTGTACCACGACGACTTCATGACCGTCGCGCACATCGGGGATTCGCGCCTGTACCGCCTGCGCGGCGAGACCATGGAGCAGGTGACCCGGGACCATTCGCTGCTCCAGGAGCAGATCGATTCCGGGCTCATCACTCCCGAGGAAGCCAAGCTCTCGCAGAACAAGAACCTGGTCACGCGCGCGCTCGGCATCGATCCCACGGTCGAGCCCGAGATCCACGTGCACGAGACGCAAAAGGACGACATCTTCCTGCTGTGCTCCGACGGCCTGTCCGACATGGTGGACGACGAGGAGATCCGGCTCACGCTCATCACGCTGAGGCAGAACCCGAGCCTCACGGTGCAGCAGCTGGTGCAGGCCGCCAACGACAACGGCGGCCGCGACAACATCTCGGCGATGATCATCCGGATCGCCGAGCCTTTCGGGGTGCCGCGAGGCTGGCTCGCGCGTTTCAAGGCACTATTCCGGTAACACGCAAGGACAACGACCATGGCCAAGCTGATTCTCAGCGTCGATGGGCAGGTGCTCAAGGAGTTCACGCTCTCCAAGGAGCGCACGCTCATCGGGCGCAAGCCGCATAACGACATCCAGATCGACAACTTGGCCGTGAGCGGCGAGCACGCCGCGATCATCACGATCCTGAACGACTCGTTCATCGAGGACCTCGGCAGCACCAACGGCACCATGGTCAACGGCAAGCCCATCAAGAAGCACTTCCTGCAGAACAACGACGTCGTCGAGATCGGCAAGCACAAGCTCAAGTACTTCAACGACGCCCCGGCCCAGGCGGGCGCCGCGGATTTCGAGAAGACGATGATCATCCGCAACCCCGCGAAGGCGCCGCCCCCGCCCAAGCCCGCGGAAGCGCGCCTCGGCGACACGTCCGTGAACCTCTAGGGGCCGCCCGCTCCCGCCGACGACAGGACGCG
>CAMPHL010000305.1 GCA_946885905.1 uncultured Pseudomonadota bacterium
CCTGGCAGATCGCCTCGGCCGGATGGATCCACGCCAAGGCGCTGCTCGCGCAGCGCCTCATCGCATCGGCGTGGGACCAGGCGCGCGACGGCGGCCCCGCGCGGCGCCCGTGGCCCGGGGCCGACATGCGGCCGATCGCAAGGCTCACGGTTCGCTCACGCGGCGTCGATCTCTACGTGCTCGACAACGCGAGCCCCAAGGCGCTTGCGTTCGGCCCGGCGCACGTGGGCGGGACCGCGGCGCCGGCCAGCGACGGCAACTCCGTGCTTGTCGCCCATCGAGATACGCATTTCGCGTTCCTCCAGGGGGTTGCGGTGGGCGATGAGATCGACGTGGAGGCGCTCGGCCGCAGCGCGCGCTATCGCGTGAGCGAGGTGACCATCATGGACAGGAACGAAGCGCGCGTGATCGACGAACCGGGCGCGCCGCAGCTCACGCTCGTCACCTGCTATCCGTTCGACGCCTTGCGGCCGGGCACGAACCTGCGCTACGTGGTCATCGCCGAGCGGATCGACGCCTCCCACGAATCGATGAACGCCTCGTAGGCGCCGCCCTCGAGCGCCTTCAATTTCGCGTTGCCCGCGGCGGTGAGCGCCGTGAGCGCATAGGTGACGGTGACCCGCGTTCCCGCTTGCGCTTGCGAGCACTGCACGCGCACGGTTCCCATTCGGGAGCCCGGGGTCACGCGCAGGTACTCGATTGCTCCAAGCTCGGGCTCATGGCGCGTCATCGTCCAGAGCGTTTCTTCGCCTCCGTGCCCCGTGGTGAAGACCATGCCGGGCGTGGTGGTGCCGTCGGCGGGAAAGACGTAGCGCGGATCCCAGCCCTCGGCCCAGGCCCGCTCGCCCTCGGGCGTGAAGTGCCGGAGCGCCTCCTGCGGTGCCATCGGCAACTCGAAGTGGTGCGTGCGGACCATGCGTTCCGCGCGGAATTCGCTCATGCCTCCTTCTCCCTGAGCCTGTGGCTGTGGCGTGCATCGAGGTCGAGCCCGTAGATCTTCTTGAGCTGCGCGATCCTCTCCAGCGAAGCCCGCTCGAACGCGGCCTTGCCTTCGAAGGCGTGCAGCACGATGCCTTCGAGCAGGTCGCCCAGCGTGATGTCGTGGTACTCGGCCATGGCCTTGAGCACCTTGAGCAGGCGCTTCTCGAGCTTCACACCCGTTTGGACGCGCTCGACCTGGGCCATTGCGCTGCCCGACGTCGTTGCCTTTCGCCTTGGCATGATTTCCCCCTGCTCCCGCGAGTCGTTCACGACATTCGGCTGGAATGGAGCGAAGTATATATGTACATATGTACTAGCACAAGCGAAAAAATGGGGCTGTCCGCCCCATTTCCGGGAAGCTGGTCGGGGTGAGAGGATTCGAACCTCCGGCCTCTACGTCCCGAACGTAGCGCTCTACCAGGCTAAGCTACACCCCGAAATTTCGCCGTCGATTCAGAAGCTTCGCTCGACGGAAAAGTGCGCCAATTGTAGCAGAGAGTCGCGGTAGGCGGAATCCGGAAGGACCTCCAGGCGCGCGATCGCGAAGTTGGCTTCCTCGCGTGCCTTGATGCGTGCGTAGTCCAGCGCGCCCACCCGGTGGATGGCCCGGACCACGGCGTCCAGGTCGGACTTTCCCCCGTGCTCGATCGCGTGGCGGACGAGCTTGCGCTCGGCCTCGGTCCCTGCGCGCATCACGTGGATCAATGGCAGCGTGGGCTTGCCTTCGGCGAGGTCGTCGCCCAGGTTCTTGCCGGTTTCGTGCGGCCCGCCCGAATAGTCGAGTACGTCGTCGACGAGCTGGAAGGCGGTGCCCAGGTGCAGGCCGTATTCGCTCATCGCCGTCTCCGCGTCGGCGTCCGCGGCCCCCAGGATCGCACCGCCCTGGGTGGCGGCCTGGAAGAGCGTGGCGGTCTTGTATCGGATGACCCTGAGGTACTTCTCCTCGTCGGTGTCGGCGTCGTGGACGTTCAGCAGCTGCAGGACCTCGCCTTCGGCGATCACGTTGGTGGCGTCGGCCAGCACCTTCATGATCCGCAGGCTGCCGATGTCCACGATCATCTGGAAGGCACGCGAATAAAGGAAATCGCCAACCAGCACGGAGGCTGCGTTGCCGAACTCCGCGTTGGCGGTCTTGCGGCCGCGCCGCAAGCTCGACTCGTCGACGACGTCGTCGTGCAGGAGCGTGGCCGTGTGGATGAACTCGATCACCGCGGCGAGCTCGTGCCTGGCCGGCCCCTGCGCGCCGAAGGCGTTGGCGGTGAGCAGCACCAGCGCCGGGCGCAGCCGTTTGCCGCCCGCCCCCACGATGTAGTCCGCGATCGTGCGGATCAGGACCACGTGCGATTCGAGCCGGCGGCGGATCACCGAATCGACCGCGGAAAGGTCTTCCTCGATGGGCTCCCGGATGCTTTCCAGGCCCGCCGGCGCGCTCGCGGCGTCGGACGACAAGTCTTTGACCTTACGGGGGAAATTGTGTATCATGTCGAGTTCCGTGACGTCCCCCTCGGGGTCGGCCGGTCAAGCGTTTAAATTCCTTCGGAGTTCGACAATGTACGCGGTCATAAAAACCGGCGGCAAGCAGTACCGAGTTGCCCCCGGCGAAAAGATCAAGATAGAACAGATACCGGCTGACGTTGGCGCTCAAATCGTCCTGGACCAGGTGCTGATGGTCTCGGATGGCGACGCCGTGAAGCTCGGAAACCCCCTCGTGTCGGGAGCGAAAGTCTCGGCCACCGTCCTCGGCCATGGCCGCGGGCAGAAGGTCAAGATCTTCAAGATGCGCCGGCGCAAGCATTATCAACGCACCCAGGGCCATCGCCAGAACTACACGGAAATCCGTGTGGACGCGATCGCATAGGGGACGGGCCCCGGTTCATACGCTTGGGGCCATCCCCGGTTACGTTCCAAAAGGACTGAATTCTCATGGCACACAAGAAAGCAGGCGGGTCTTCCCGCAACGGCCGCGACTCCCAGGCCAAGCGCCTCGGCCTCAAGGCATTCGGCGGCGAGCTCGTGAACGCGGGCTCCATCCTGGTCCGCCAGCGCGGCACCCGGTTCCATCCCGGCATGAACGTCGGCGTCGGCAAGGACCACACCCTATTCGCGACGGCCACCGGCCACGTGAAGTATTCCCAGCACGGTCCCGACAGCAAGTCGACGGTCTCCATCGAGCCGGTGCGGCAATAACAGGCTCTTCGCAGCGTTGGAGCCCCGGACGACCACCCCGGCTTTTCTCAGGCGGCCGGGCCGAGCGCCCGTGTCCGCCCCCGACGAGGCTCGCGTGACGCATGCCTGACATCGGACTTTTCGTCGTCGCCTCCGTCCTCCTAGCCCTGGCGCCGGGGCCGGACATCATTTACGTCCTCACGCGCGGCATCTCGCAGGGCCGC
Organism: uncultured Pseudomonadota bacterium; assembly: GCA_946885905.1. The sequence goes on from CAMPHL010000305.1 coordinate 3,372, forward strand.
AAGGCCGGGATCGCCGCGGCGCTGGGCTTCGCCTCCGGCTGCATCTTCCACACCGTGCTCGCCGCGGTGGGCGTGGCCGCCCTCATCCGCTCCTCCGAGCTCGCCTTCGACCTCGTGCGCTACGCCGGCGCCGCCTACCTCGTCTGGATCGGGATCCAGGCGCTGCGCCACCGCTCGGCCTTCTCGATCGAAGCCGCCAGCGAAGCCCGGGCGCTCGCCGCGATCTACCGGCAGAGCGTGATCGGCAACATGCTGAACCCGAAGGTGACGCTCTTCTTCCTCGCCTTCCTGCCGCAGTTCGTGAACGCGGAGCAGGGCGGCGTGGGACTGCAGATGGCGATCCTCGGCGCCGTGTTCATGATGGTCACGATCGCGGTCTTCGGCGCGGTGGCGCTCTTCGCCGCGATGATCGGCGATTGGGTGCGCCGCAAACCCGCGATAGGCGAACGGTTGAACGTGTTCGCGGGACTCACGTTCATCGCGCTGGGCATCCGCGTGGCGTTGCCCGATATCGCAACGAAATAATCGCGCCGAATCGGGACATGAAATTCTTCGACGAAGCTCGCATCGAGGTCATCGCGGGCAAGGGCGGAGACGTGAGCGCGTCCTACCGGCGCGAGAAGACCGAGCCGCGCGGCGGGACGCACGG
>CAMPHL010000306.1 GCA_946885905.1 uncultured Pseudomonadota bacterium
TGATCGGGATGAACACCTTCCAGCCCAGCCGCATGATCTGGTCGTAGCGGTAGCGGGGGAAGGAAGCGCGCACCCAGAGGAAGACGAACATGAGGAAGGCGACCTTGGCGAGCAGCCACCAGATGCCGGGGGCGGCGAGCCACGAGGCGGGCGCGCCCATGTCGCGGATGAAGGCGAAGTTCAGGGGCGAGAGCCAGCCGCCGAGGAACACGAGCGAGGAGATCACCGAGATGAGGATCATGTTCGCGTACTCGGCGAGGAAGAACACCGCGAACATCATCCCCGAGTACTCGACGTGGAAGCCGGCCACGATCTCGCTCTCGCCCTCGGCCACGTCGAACGGGTGGCGGTTGGTCTCCGCGAGGCCCGCGATGTAGTGGATCACGAAGAGGGGCAGCAGGGGCAGCCAGAACCACTCGAGGAAGCCCCAGTTGCCGTCCTGGCGCGCGACGATCTCGGTGAGCCGCATGCTCTGGCCGGCCATGAGCGCGCCCACCAGCGCGAAGCCCATCGCGAGCTCGTAGGCGACCATCTGCGCGGCCGCCCGCATGGCGCCCAGGAACGCGTACTTCGAATTGGAAGCCCAGCCCGCGATGATCACGCCGTAGATGCCGAGCGAAGTCATGGCGAGCATCACCAGGATCGCGGCGTCCACGTCGGCGATGATCCAGTCGGGCGCGAAGGGAACGATGGCCCACGCCGCGAGCGCGGGCGCCACGGAGATCACGGGTGCCAGGAGGAAGAGCGCCTTGTTCGCGCCCGACGGGATCATCTGCTCCTTCATGAGCAGCTTGATCGCGTCCGCGATCGGCTGCAGCACGCCCTTCCAGCCCACGCGGTTCGGGCCCTTGCGCACCTGCATCCAGCCGATCACCCAGCGCTCGACCAGCTGGTAGTACAGGACCGTGAGCAGCACCGGTACCAGCACCATCACGATCATCACCAGCGCGCGCCCGGCGGAGTACGCCTGCGGGCCCCACTCGGGACCGAGCCACTGGGTGGCGTAGCCCTGGGCGGCTTGCTGGAAGGGGGCGAGGAGCTCGTTCATTCTGCGGCCGCGGCCTCGCGCACTTTTTCGATCGTGATGTCGCCGGAGCCCAGCGCCACCGTCTCGGCCACGCCGCGCGCGATGCGGACACAGCCCTGCGGCGTGGCGGCATCGATGGCGACGGCGAGTTGCGCCTCGCCGCCCTGCACGACGCGCACCCGGTCGCCCGCGGCGAGACCCATGGCGGCGGCCGTGGCGGTATTCAATCGCGCGCAGCGCGCGGCCCTGCCGTCCGCGGTCTTCTGCAGCGGACGCGAGCGGCGCACGATCGGGTCGCTCGCGTGCGTGCCGATCTCGGCGATGCGCTCCAGTTGTGCCGAACCGGCTGCCTTCACTTCCCAGCTCGCCGGGCCGTCGACCTCGTTGCCGAGGCCCCGCTTCGCCCAGGCTTGCAGGTCCGGCGCGATCGCGGCGCGAACCTCCTGCAGCGTCTCGGCGTCGAAGCCGGGCAGGTCGAGCATCGAGCCCAGCATGCGCAGCACCTTCCACCCGGGACGCGCCTGTCCCGGCGGCTTCACGCAGGCGCTGAACGATTGCGCGCGCCCTTCCATGTTCACGAACGTGCCGCCGGTTTCGGCGAAGGTCCCGATCGGCAGCATCACGTGCGCGGCATCGGTAGTCGCGTTGCGGTATGCCGAGAGCGCCACGGTGAATTCCGCGGACGCGAGCGCCTGGAGCGCCTGCGGGCCCATGTCCAGCTCGGCCTCGAGGCCTGCGACCACGTAGGCCTTGCGCGGCTGGGCGAGCATCGCGCCCGCATCGAGGCCGCGCGTCGGGCGGGCGCCCGCCAGGTGCGCGCCCACGGCGTTGGCGCCTTGCGGCAAGACGCAGACGGTGGCGCCGGTCACGCGCGCGAGCTCGTGCGCCAGCGAGAGCAGCACCGCGTAGTCGGGATGCTGCTGGGCGTAGTGCCCCAACACGATGGCCGAGCGCTTGCCCTTGAGGCTCGAGGCGATCGCGCCGTCGCCGGCAGCGCCCTTCGCGATGTCGGCGAGGCCCGCGGCGAGCGCGGCGGGGCGCACCACGACCTTGTTCGCGACCGGCATCAGCAGGTCGTCGTCGGCCACGTGGAGAGTGGTCAATTGGAGGCCGCGCTTGGCCGCGCCACGCAGGCGCGCCGCGAGCAGCGGCTGCTCCTTGCGCAGCGTCGAACCCACGAGCAGCACGGACTCGAGCTTCACCAGATCGGAAATCGACATGCCGAGCCAGGGCGCGGCCCGGGGCTTCGCACGAAAATCGGCCTGGTGGATGCGGTGGTCGATGTTGTCGGTACCGAGCCCGCTGCCGATGCCGGTGGCCAGGTGCAGCTCCTCGAGCGTGAGGTGGGGCGCCAGCAGCATGCCGAGCGCGTCGGCGCCGTGGCGCTGCACCGCATCCTTCAGGCCCTGGGCCGCGGCCTCCAGCGCCTCGGGCCAGTCGACCTCGGCCCACTGCCCCGCACGCTTCACCATCGGGTAGAGCAGGCGCTCCTCGGAGTTGAGCCCCTCGTACGCGAAGCGATCGCGGTCCGAGATCCAGCACTCGTTCACCTCGTCGTTGTCCAGCGGCAGCACGCGCATCACGCGCTCCTGCTTGGACTGGACCACGAGGTTGGAGCCGAGCGAATCGTGCGGGCTCACGGACCTGCGCCGCGACAGCTCCCACGCGCGCGCCGTGTAGCGGAACGGCTTCGAGGTGAGCGCGCCCACCGGGCAGAGGTCGATCATGTTGCCGGAGACCTCGGAGTCGACGCTGCGGCCGACGAACGCGAGGATCTCGGCGTGCTCGCCGCGCCCGGCCATGCCGAGCTCCATGACGCCCGCGATCTCCTGCCCGAACCGCACGCAGCGCGTGCAGTGGATGCAGCGCGTCATGTCGGTTGCGATGAGCGGGCCCAGGTTCTTGTTGACCACCACGCGCTTTTCCTCCGCGTAGCGCGAGGCCGAGGCGCCGTAGCCCACCGCCAGGTCCTGCAGCTGGCACTCGCCGCCCTGGTCGCAGATCGGGCAGTCGAGCGGGTGGTTGATGAGCAGGAACTCCATCACGCCCTTCTGCGCGTTGATGGCGGGCGTCGAATGCGTGAAGGCCTTCATGCCCTCGGTGGCGGGTGTGGCGCAGGCCGGCAGCGGCTTGGGCGCCTTCTCGACCTGCACGAGGCACATGCGGCAGTTGGCCGCGATCGACAGCTTCTTGTGGTAGCAGAAATGCGGCACGAAGATGCCGAGCTTGGTCGCGGCGTCCATCACCGTGGCGCCGTTGTCCACCGTCACGGCCCTGCCGTCGACTTCGAGGTTGATGGGCATGTCAGTCGGCCGCGAGCTGGTGGGCCACCGTGCCGGGATCCACCCTGCGTCCGGGCGGCGTGCTGTAGCCGCCCGGGTTTACCGTGCAGCACTTCGCGTCGATGTGGTGCTGGAACTCGTCGCGGTAGACCTTCACGAAGGCGCGCGTGGGCATGGCCGCGGCGTCGCCGAGCGCGCAGATGGTGCGGCCCTGGATGTTGTCGGCGAGGTTGAGCAGGAGGTCGAGGTCCTCCTGGCGCCCTTGCCCGTGCTCGATGCGATGGATGATGCGGTAGAGCCAGCCGGTGCCCTCGCGGCACGGCGTGCACTGGCCGCAGGACTCCTCGTAGTAGAAGTACGCCAGGCGCTCGGCGGCTTTCACCATGCAGGTGTCCTCGTCCATGACGATGACCGCGCCCGAGCCGAGGAACGAGCCTGCCTTGGCGATGGAGTCGTAGTCCATGTCCAGCGACATCATCACCTCCGCGGGGAGCACCGGCATCGACGAGCCGCCCGGGATCACGCCCTTCAGCTTCTTGCCGGCGCGCATGCCACCCGCCATCTCGAGGAGCTTCGCGAACGGGGTGCCCAGCTTGATCTCGTAGTTGCCCGGGCGCGCGACATGGCCCGTGACCGAGAAGATCTTCGTGCCGCCGTTGTTGGGCTTGCCCTGCGCGAGGAACCAGTCGGCGCCGTGGGTGATGATCCA
>CAMPHL010000307.1 GCA_946885905.1 uncultured Pseudomonadota bacterium
CTTGTGGGCCGTCACGATGGTAAGGAACGAGGACGACGTGATCGAGGCGTTCGTTCACCACAACCTAGCCTTCGTCGACGGCCTTCTGGTGTTGGACCATCGCTCGGCCGATGCCACGCCGCAGGTCCTGGCGCGCCTCAAGGACGAAGGCTTGCCTCTTTGGTGCGTGCACGATGCCGACGCGGCGTTCTACCAGGGCGACCGGATCAGCCGGCTGGCGCGCGAATGCTTCCAGTCCGGGGAGGCCGACTTCGTCATGGCCCTCGATGCCGATGAGTTCATCCGCGCCCCTTCGCGGGCGCGGATCGAGGAGGCGCTGGCCGGAGTGCCTCCGGGACATTACGCGGCCCACGAATGGCGTAGCTACGTGCCGCTTTCGTTCGACGCGGGCTTCGGACCGCAGAGCCTGCGCATGCGCCTTCGGGTCGAGCCGGCCGTACGGTCCAAGGTGATCATTCCGAGGTCGTTCCTCGATCGCCCCGAGTGCTCGGTGTCGGAAGGAAGTCACTGGATCGTCGACACCCGGACGGGACACCCCTTGCCCCATGTGGCCCTTCGCCCGGACATCAGCACGCTGGCGCACTGTCCGGTGCGCAGCGCGCGGCAATTCGAAGCCAAGGCGAGGCACGGATACGCGGCCGTCCAGGCGGCCGGCGCGGACAAGATCGGCATCGCGAGTCATTGGAGGGAGTTCCAGGTCGACCTCTCGAGCGGGATGGCGCTCTCCGACGAGCGCCTGCGCTTGACGGCGGCGAATTACTGCCTCCCGCGAGACCAGTGGTTGCCGCTAGAGCGGATAGATTTGGTCGAGGATCCCGTCGATCTGCAGCTCACGACAGGCAAGGCCGGGTAGTGGGCGCTTCGGAGTTCATCAAGACCTTTCCCTGCGTCTCCTGCGGGGCGAAGCTCTCGTTCGCACCCGGCACGACCACGCTGCGCTGCGAATACTGCTCGGCGCAGAACGCCATCGCAGCCGACGACGCCCGGGTCGAGGAGCTCGACCTCGAGAGCTGGCTCAAGTCGCTGCAAGGCACGGCCGAGTACATCGAGGAAGAACGGGTGCGCTGCGAGAAGTGCGGCGCCGAGGAGATGCTCGATGGCGTGCACTTCGCGACGAAGTGCACGTTCTGCGGCACGGCGCTGGTGTCGAAGTCCTATGCGGGCCGGCACGTGAAGCCGCGCTCGATGGTGCCCTTCCAGGTCGACAGCCGGCGCGCGCACGAGGCATTCCAGCGATGGCTGCGCAGCCGGTGGCTCGCGCCCATGGACCTCAAGCGCTACGCGCGCACCGACGAATCGCTGCACGGCGTCTACCTGCCGTTCTGGACCTACGACTGCGAGACGGTGAGCGACTACACCGGGCAGCGCGGGACGAAGCGCGACAAGTCGGTTTCGTGGACCCCGGTCTCGGGGCAGGTGAGCCACTTCCACGACGACGTGATGGTGCCCGCCTCGCGCTCTCTGCCGGATTCGGTTTCGGGAGCGCTCAGGCGCTGGAACACCCAGGCCCTGGTGCCGTACAAGCCGGAATACATCAGCGGCTTCCATGCGGAGGCTTACCGCGTGGGGCTCGCCGAGTCATTCCCCGTGGCGCGCGCGATGATCGACGCGAAGGTCCGCGAGCTGGCCTGCCGCGACATCGGCGGCGACCAGCAGCGCATCGATTCGCTTCAGACGCGCTACGGCCGGTTCACCTTCAAGCATGTGCTGCTGCCGGCCTGGGTCTCGGCCTATCGGTACCGCGACAAGGTCTACCGTTTCGTGGTCAACGCCCAGACCGGCGAGGCCTCGGGCGAGGCCCCGCTGTCGTGGTGGAAGGTGGCCGGGCTGGTGATCCTGCTGCTGGTGATCCTGTACTTCTCCGAGGGCGGCTAGCCTTTACACCTGCGACAGCATCGTCTTCGCGTCGGAGACCTCGAACTTGCCCGGCGCCTCGACGTTGAGGGACTTCACCACGCCGTCGTCGACCAGCATCGAGTAGCGGTTGCTGCGCAGCCCCAGCCCGCGCTGGGTGAGGTCGAGCGTGAGCCCGAGCTTCCTGGTGTACTCGGCGCTGCCGTCGGCCATGAAGCGGATCTTGCCGCCGGCTTTCTGGTCGCGCGACCAGGCGCCCATCACGAAGGGGTCGTTCACGGAAAGGCACCAGACCTCGTCGACGCCCTTTTGCTTGAGCGCGTCCAGGTTCTCCATGTAGCTCGGCACGTGCTTGGCCGAGCAGGTCGGCGTGAAGGCGCCGGGCAGCGCGAAGATCGCGATCTTCTTGCCCTTCACCATGTCCTCGACCTTGAAGGTGTTGGGGCCCACGGTGCAGCCGTTGCCCTCGACCTCGATGAATTCCTGCAACGTGCCTTCCGGAAGCTTGTCGCCAACCTTGATAGTCATGGGTTCTCCTCGTTGAAATGGATCAGGCGGCCGTCCCGGCCGCCCGCCTGAAAGTCGCCAGCGCCGCGCCCGCCGCAACGAACGCCCCGCCCAGCCCGCGGTTCACCCAGCGCAGCTTCGCCGGGTCGCGCATCGCGCCCAGCACCCGCGCCGCCGCGGCGGTGTAGCCGCTCATCACGATGACGTCCACCACGAAGGTGGTGGTGGCGAGGATCGCGTACTGCAGGAACTGCGGCCGCGCGGTGTCGACGAACTGCGGCAGGATCGCGGCGAAGAAGATGATCCCCTTGGGATTGGTGAGGTTCACCCAGAATCCGCGCATGAAGATGCCGCGCGCGGTCGTCTCCTCGTCGTCGCGGTCCTCCTCGAAAGCGCGCGCGGGCGCCCGCCACGTGACGATCCCCACGTAGACGAGGTAGGCAACGCCGATCCACTTGACCAGCTCGAAGAGCGTCTCGGAGGCGAGCAGGATCGCGCCCAGGCCCATGGCCACTACTGCCATCAGCACGAAATTGGCGAGCTGCATCCCCACGCCGTTCCAGACACCCAGCCGGAAGCCGTGGTGCAGCCCGGAGGACATCGAGGCGAACGCGCCCGGGCCGGGTGAGACCGACAGGATGATCGTCGCGAGGAGATAGGTGACCCAGGCGCCCAGGTCCATGGCGTTCCTTCAGCTGCCCTTTTCGATGACCCGCCGGGCCATCCGGTCGACCACCCCGGGGGCCACGAGCTTGAGCCAGGCCCCCATTTTACCCCGCGCGGTCATGACGACCTCGCGCTTGCGCGCCTGCATCGCCGCCACCGTGATGCGGGCGCATTCCTCCACGCTCATCATGTCGAGGCGCACCGGCACGTGGCCGATGGGCTTGCCGTCGGGGCCGGCGGAGTTCTCGCGGATGCCGGTATCGACGAAGCCCGGATAGATCATCGTGACGTCCACGCCGGCGTCCATGAGCTCGATGCGCAGCGAATCGAAGAAGCCGCGCATCGCGTGCTTGCTGGCGGCATAGCCCGAGCGCGTGGGAACGCCGGTGAGCGCCGTGAGGCTCGCGATGCCGACGATGAGCCCGCGCGACTGGCGCAGGTACGGGAGTGCCTGCTTGGTGCAACGAACCGCGCCCATGTAGTTCACCTGCATGATGCGGTCGAGGATCGACACGTCCTCGATCTCCTCGAAGCGCGCCCACATGGTGGCGCCCGCGTTGTTCACGAGGACGTCGATGCCTCCGTAGGCCAGCGCCGCGCCGGTCATGATCGCCGCGCAATCGGGGTCGACGGTCACGTCGGCGCGGACCGTGATCGCGCCGGCACCCGCCTGGCGGCATTGCTCGGCCACTTTCTCCAGTTCCGGCAGGTCGCGCGCGGCGAGGACCAGCTTCGCGCGCTTGGCCGCGAGCTGTCGGGCGAGCTCCGCGCCGATGCCCTTCGAGGCGCCCGTGATGACGACGACCTTGTCTCTCACGGCTCAAACCAAACCCGGTGGGGAACTATCACTTGTCCGTCTCGGGATCGGGGATGTGGTTGAACGCGATGTGCATGCCGCCGCGGTCACGCGCGTCGTGGGCA
>CAMPHL010000308.1 GCA_946885905.1 uncultured Pseudomonadota bacterium
GCGAGCGGCTGCGCGACCTCGCGGTAGGTGGGCATGCGCTCGCCCTCGCGCCGCCACGATCCGAGGTGCACCTCGTAGATCGCCTGGGGCGCCGAGTGCGCATTCGCCGCCTTGCGCCGCGCCATCCAGTCGCCGTCGTTCCACTCGTATTCGAGCGACCACGCACGCGAGGCCGTGGCCGGTGCCACTTCCGCGTAGAAGGCGTACGGGTCCGCGCGCTCCTCGACATGGCCGAATGCGTTGGTGATGGCGAGCTTGTAGGCCTGGCCGCGCTGCACGGCGGGCACCTCGGCTTCCCAGATGCCCGAGCTGTCCCAGCGCGGCTTCATCTCGTCGGCGTCGCGCCGCCACCCGTTCCAGTCGCCGATCACGTGGACGGCCTTCGCGTTCGGCGCCCACACGGCGAAGCGCGCGCCCTTGCCGCCCGCGGCCAGGTGGCACCCCAGGCTGCGGTAAAGGCGCGCGTGCGTCCCCTCCCGGAAGAGGTAGATGTCGTTGTCGTTGAGCTTCAATGCAGGTGGTGCTGGTACTGCCCCAACATGCCGGGCGTTATGAGGGTAATCCCCTTGTCGCTCACATGGAAACGCTTGCGGTCCTCTGCCGGGTCGTAGCCCACGACCAGCCCTTCCGGGATGCGGCAGCCCTGGTCGACGATCACCCGCTTCAACTTCGCGCGCCGGCCGATCGTCACCTCGGGCAGCACGACCGCCTCGGAGACGTCGCAATAGCTGTGCAAGCGCACGTTGGAGAAGAGGACCGAGCTGCGCAGCGTGGAGCCGCTCACGATGCAGCCGCCCGAAACCATGGAATCTATCGCGGCTCCCCGGCGCCCGTCGAGGTCGAAGACGAACTTGGCCGGCGGCAACTGCTCCTGGTGCGTCCAGATGGGCCAGGACTTGTCGTAGAGGTTGAGGGCCGGGGTGACGCGCGTGAGCTCGATGTTGGCTTCCCAGAAAGCGTCGAGCGTGCCGACGTCGCGCCAGTACGGGCGTCCGTCGGTCAACTGGGTGCAGCTGTCCTGGAGGCGGTGGGCGTACATGCGGGCTTCGCTTTGCACCAGCCGCGGCACGATGTCGTGCCCGAAGTCGTGGCTGGACTCCGCCATGGCCGCGTCCTTCTCGAGCTCGCTGTAGAGGAACTCGGCGCTGAAGACGTACACCCCCATGGAACCGAGGCAGCGATCGGGCTTGCCGGGAATGGGGGTGGGCCGTTCCGGCTTTTCCTTGAAGCCCACGATGCGGTAGCCGGGATCGACTTCCATCACGCCCAGCTGGCCCGCGGCCTCCTCGCAGGGCACTTCGACGCACGCCACGGTCATGTCGGCGTCGCGCTCGACATGCTCGTGGAGCATGCAGCCGTAGTCCATCTTGTAGATGTGGTCGCCCGCGAGCACGAGGATGTAGTGCGGATCGTGGGGCTTGAAGATCTCGAGGTTCTGGTAGACCGCGTCTGCGGTGCCCTTGTACCAGTCGGTGTTCTCGGTCTGCTGCGCGGGCAGCACCTCGATGAATTCGTTGAAGCGGCCGTCCAGGAACCCCCAGCCGCGCTGCACGTGCTGCAGCAACCCGTGCGAGTGGTACTGCGTGGCCACGCCGATGCGGCGGATGCCCGAGTTCACGCAGTTGGAGAGCGTGAAGTCGATGATGCGGAATTTCCCCCCGAAGGGCACGGCGGGCTTGGCGCGGATGTCGGTAAGCGGGCCCAATCGCGAGCCCCGGCCCCCGGCCAGCACCACCGCCAGGGTTTGCCGCGCCAGCTGCGCCATCGTGGAGCGGTCGGGTTGGGGCCGTGCCGCGCGCGGACGTCCGGCCTGGACGACGCGCGGATCGATCGCTCCCATCGGTAAATAACTCCCGTTTCGTTGTTGGTGTCTGACACCTATTTGCGCCGAAAGGTCGGGGGGCCGTCTTTCGGAAAAATGTTCATGCGCGAGTCAGCCTGGCGTCATGCGCGCCGTAGGACCTCTCCTACCTCCTCGCTCTTTTCCTTGAGCTGCGGCTTGCCCACCGGGCCGGGTTCGACCTTGACGGTGGCCACGTCGATCAGGGCGACAGGGCGGTCCGACTTGCGGAACCAGATGAAGGCCTGTCCGTCGCGCGGCCGATGCTCGGGCAGCGCGGGCAGGCGCCACGAAACGGCTTCGGCGAACGCCCCCAGCGTTTCGGGCGCGGCATCGCCGCAGGCGACGATTCCATCGACGGCCGCGAGGATGGCGGGCGAAAGCGCGGACGGATCGTCGGTGGAATAAATGGTGTTCTCGGCGCCGGTGGCCGGTGCGTCGTCGGCTTCCGAGCTCGCCGGGAGAAGGTCGTGCGCCTCGTCCACGAGGATCCAGTGCGGGCGTCCCGAATCCACGCGCAGCTCGCGCAGTGGCACGAGCAAGCGCTCGATGAAACCGTGCCGCTCTTCCGGCCGGACGGCCGCGAGGCAGACGACGGCCTGGACATCGGGTTTCTCGAGCGCTGTAAGCACTTCCTTCACGGCGGGCGGATTGTCGAGGGTGCCGAAGACGACCGCGTCGCGGAAGCCGAGATAGTCGCCGCGCGTGTCGAGCACGCAGGACTGGTAGCCCGCCTTGGCGAGGCGGCCGAGGAGCGCCGTGCCGATCGCGGTGGTGGTGCGTCCCTCGCCGGTGATGAGGATCGAGGCGCGCCGGCTGGGGATCACGACTTCCTGGCCTTCCCGGTCCTTGCCGATGCACAGCGCCCGGCGGCGGCGCCGGGGAATGAGCCGCGCGAGGTCGCTCTCGATCATGTCGGAGACGACCTCGAGAATGCCGTCGCCATGGGTCTCCTTCGTGACCCAGTCGGCGGCGGCCTTGAGGTTGGATACCGCGTTCGCGGTGGCGACGGAATATTCGGCGAGGTCGAGCAGCGCGTGGTCGTTCTCGCCGTCGCCGCACGCCACGACGTTGCGCGGCGACAGGCCGAGCTCGGCGAGCGCCACCTTGAGCCCGCTCGCCTTGTTCACGCCCGGGGGCAGGATCATCACCGCGCCCTTGTTGAAGATCACCTGGTGCTCGAGGCCGAGCGCGGCGATCACTTCCAGCACGGCCGTCTCGTGCGGACGGATGGTCGCCACGATCGACTCGCCCACCGAAAGGGGCATGCCGCTCGCCTTGAGCGCCTGGACGAGCGCATCCGGAGGCGCGTCGCCCAGCTCCTTTCGCGAGGCGTCGTGCGGCCGGTAGAGGAGCGCGCCGTTTTCGGCCACCACCCGGTCGAAGAGCGTGATGCCCGGGAAGATCCCGAGGAGCTCGTCGAGCTCGCGGCCCGTGACGAGGATGAGCTTGCGCCCCGAGTCCTTCAGCCGGGCGAGCCCGTCGAGCACGTGCGGCGGCACCCGGCCGTCGTGGGCGATGGTGCCGTCGTAATCGAGGGCTATCGCGTTGTAGCGCATGGAACGATCCTCGCTTGGGCACGGTCACTCGCTACGGACAATCCCGGGCGCGCGACCTTGGCCAAGGCAGCGAAAGAGAAGGAATCGAAGAAGGAACCGGGCAAGGCGGTCATCGGCATCGACGTCGGTGGCACCAAGACCCTGTTGGCATTGTTCGACTCCCGTTTCGAGGTCCTGGAGGAAGACAAGTTTCGCAGCCATCCGGCCAAGGGTGGGCTGCGCGCGTTCGAGAAGTCGCTCGCCCGTTCGTTGCAGGCCCTCATGCGGCGCGCGCGCAAGGAGGAGCTGGTCGTCCGGTACGTCGGCGTGGGCTGCGCGGGCGACATCGACATGAAGAAGGGAATCGTCAAGCGGTCCCCGAATCTGACCTTCCTCGACGGCTACCCGTTCCGGGAGCGGCTGGAGAAGCTTACGGGGGCGCAGGTCTTCGTAGGCCATGACGTGCAGGCGGCGCTCTACGGGGAGTACCGGCTGGGAGCGGCGAAGAACGCGCGGCACGTGATCGGCGTGTGGCTCGGCACCGGCGTGGGAGGCGCGATGATCGTCGA
>CAMPHL010000309.1 GCA_946885905.1 uncultured Pseudomonadota bacterium
ACCCGCATCGAGCAGAACATCGACAAGGGCGCGCTCGATGCGATCGCGATCACCTGCTCGGGCTACACCTCGGGGCAGAGCTGCAGCTTCTTCCAGGGCTCCGGGGGGATCGAGGGGTGGAAGCGCTCGATGCGCATCGGCATCAAGACGCAGCTCACCGTGCAGCACCTCATGGCTTCGAGCGCGATCCCGTTCGTCTTCCCGCCGTACCACTTGAACCGCGAGTTCTTCGGCGACGGCTCGATGCGCCAGATCGCGCCGGTGAGCCCCGCGCTGCACCTGGGGTCCGACCGCGTGGTCGTGGTGGGCACCGCGCGCATCAAGAACGAAGCCCCCGAGCGCCTGCGCGGCGACAACTTCCCGACGCTCGCGCAGGTCGCCGGCCACGTGATGAACTCGATCTTCCTGGACAGCCTCTCCGTGGACGTCGAGCGGCTCGAGCGCATCAACCGCACCGTGAGCTGCTCCTCGCCCGAGGCGCTCAAGAAGATGGGCCTCTCGCTGCACCACGTGGACGTGCTGGTCCTCACGCCCTCCGAGCCGCTCGACCAGATCGCGGTCAAGCACATGCCCAACCTGCCGTGGACGATCCGCTTCATGCTGCGCTCGGTGGGCGCGATGCGCCGCGGCGGCGCCAACCTCGCGTCGTACCTGCTCTTCGAGCAGAACTACTGCCGCGAGCTGATCGACCTGGGCTACAACGACACCATCAAGCGGCGCGAGGAGGTCGAGGCGTTCATCTCCGGCGGCCTCTCGATCGTCCCGGGCTCGTACGCGCGCACCGTGCGGTTCATGGTGCCGGTGCCCGACAAGGAGGCAACGGCGCTCGCCGAGAAGAGCGCGGATGGCTGATCGCGCCGCCCCGCACCGCCTCGCCGACTACCCGCACAAGCAGTCCATCACCAGCCGCTGGATGGACAACGACGCGTACGGGCACGTCAACAACGTCGTGTACTACTCGTACTTCGACACCGTCGTGAATGCCTATTTGATCGAGCGCGGCGCGCTCGAGATCGGCGTGAGCCCCGTGATCGGCCTTGTCGTCGAGACGGGTTGCCGCTACTTCTCGCCGCTCACCTATCCGGAAACGATCACCGCGGGCCTGCGCGTCGCTCACGTCGGCCGCTCGAGCGTGCGCTACGAGATCGCGGTCTTCGCCCAGGGCGCCGAGACCGCCGCCGCCCAGGGGCACTTCGTGCACGTGTACGTGCACCGGGACACGCGCCGGCCGGTCGAGCTGCCGGCGTCGCTTCGCGCTGCGCTCGAGCCGATTCGCGTCATGTCGGACAGGGAGGAACCGTGAACACCATCACCCGCATCGCCTCGGTCGCCGGGCTCGCCGCGCTCCTTTCGGCTTGCGCCACCATCGCGCAGGCTCCCGGCATCAAGCGCACGATCCTGCAGCGCACCGACCTCGGCAACGGCATGGAGCTGGTGATGGGCCTGGCCGAAATCGCCCCCGGCGCCGCGGCCGGGCGCCATACCCACTTCGGCATCGAAACCGGCTACGTCCTCGCGGGCCAATCCTCGCTCGAGGTCGAAGGCGAGGCGCCGCGCCTTGTCAACGCAGGCGACAGCTTCCTCATCCCCTCCGGCAAGGTCCACGACGCCAAGACCGTCGGCGACGTCCCCGCCAAGGTGCTCGCCGTCTGGGTGGTGGAGAAGGGCAAGCGGCTATAAAAACAACCACCGGGGCCAGGTACGGGACAGGTACTTGTGCCAGGTCTCTCCTAGGCGCGCCTAGGAGAGACCTGGCACAAGTACCTGTCCCGTACCTGGCCCCGGTTTATCCGGTTTATTGCCCCGGCAGGAGGATCGACGAGCGGCGCGGCGCGTCGGCGCCGCCGACGGTGCGCATCAGGAATGCGGCGATCGCTTCGACTTCCTCGGCGCACACCGAGTGCGGCATGGGCCAGGCGTGCCACTCGACGTCATATCCCTTCGCCTGGAGCGAGGTGCGCGAGGCTTCCGCGAGCCGCAGCGGCACGACCTCGTCCTGCGTGCCGTGGCACATCAGGATGGGCACCGCCTTGTTGGCCGCCGAAGCCTCGGCATCGAGCGACTCCTCGAGCGTGAGGTAGGTCGAGAGGGCGACGATGCCGGCGAGGGGCTCGGCATGCCGAAGCCCGGCCTGCAGCGCGATGGCCCCGCCTTGCGAGAAGCCGGCCAGCACGATGCGGTTGGAGGCGACGCCGCGGGCGTGCTCGCGCGCGATCAGCTCCTCGACCTGCTGCTGCGACTCGCGGATGCCGCGCTCGTCGGGCAGCCGCGCGATGTCCGTCATCGCGATGTCGTACCAGGCACGCATGGCCATGCCGCCGTTGATCGTCACGGGCCGCACCGGCGCATGCGGAAAGATGAAGCGCAGCTGCAGGTCCTCGGGCAACGGGATCTCGCGCACGATGGGCACGAAATCCCACCCGTCGGCGCCGAGGCCGTGCATCCAGATGATCGTGGCGACGGGGTCGGCGCCGGTGGCGAGCTCGATGTGGGTGAGGGCAGGCAAGTCAGTTCCTGGGTTGCCCCTCTACGTCGGCAGAGGGCGGGGGTGAGGGTCGGATCGCGGATTTCGGCCGGAAGGCCTTGACCACCTCCTCGCGCGTCTCGAGGTAAGGGCCGCCGATGAGGTCGATGCAGTACGGCACCGCGGCGAAGATGCCGGCGACGAGGGGCTTGCCCTGGGCCGACTTCAAGCCCTCGAGCGTCTCGCGGATCGACTTGGGCTGGCCGGGCAGGTTGAGGATCAACGCTCGGCCGCGAATGACCGCCACCTGGCGCGACAGGATCGCGGTCGGCACGAATTCGAGGCTGATGCGCCGCATCTGCTCGCCGAACCCCGGCATCTCGCGGTCGCCGACGGCGAGCGTGGCCTCGGGCGTCACGTCGCGCGCGGCGGGGCCGGTGCCCCCCGTGGTGATGACGAGGTCGCAGCGCCGCTCATCGACCAGCTCCTTGAGCGCCGCCTCGATCACCGGCCGCTCGTCGGGAATGAGCCGCCGCTCGAATTCGACCGGGTTGAGCAACGCGCCCGCCAACCACTGCTCGAGGGCGGGAATGCCTTCGTCCACGTAGACGCCCTGCGAGGCGCGATCGCTCGCCGAGACCAGGCCGATGCGAACCGGATCCTGTTGGCTCATTGCCTGCCCGCCTCCTGGACCGCCGCATTCACCGCGTGGAAGAGCTCACGCGCATGCTTTGGTTCGTGCCGCCCGGTTTTCCCCGAGCGCGCCGCGTTCACGAGGGCCTTCAATCGCGCGGAATCGGCATTCGGGAACTCGCGCTGGAACCGCTCCATCGCCGAAGGGTCGCCCAACAGCTCGTCGCGCCACCGCTCGGCCACGTGGAAGAGGGCGGTCTGGCGCCTGGTAGGCGCCTGCATCGCGGTCAACTGGGCGGCGATGGGCTCCGCGTCGATGCCGCGGATGATCTTTCCGATGTACTGCATCTGGCGCCTGATGGCCTCGTGCCTGGTGAAGCGCTTGCACTCGAGGACGGCCTCGCGCAGTTCCTCGGGCATGTCGATGCGGGTGAGCTGCTCGTGCGAGAGCTTCACGAGCGCCACGCCCACGTCCTGCAAGGCCGTGGAACGCCGTTTGCGCTCGCTCTTGCTGATAAACTCGTCTTCGCTTCGCTCCATTCCCCGCATTTTCCCATGCCCGACCACCCGGTGGCCCCTTCCGCGCCGCTCCCGCTTTCCGGCGCCGCGATGCAGGAGGCTGCGCGCCGCGCGCTCGATGCCGCGAAACGCCACGGCGCGACCGACGCCGAAGTCGAGGTTTCCGCCGCCGTCGGGCAGTCGGTGACGGTGCGCCGCGGCGAGGTCGAGACGGTCGAATACAACCGCGACAAGGGGCTCGGCATCACGGTCTACATCGGCAAGCGCCGCGGCAACGCGAGCACTTCCGACCTGTCCGCGGACGCGATCGACCGCACCG